>NZIJ01000080.1 GCA_002689915.1 Halieaceae bacterium
AAGACAGCAAGAGACTTGCCAATCCCGACAGGATCGGTACCACTATAACTAACCAGATTGTCAAACCTTCCAGCAGTCGCTGGCTCGTGTAAAAAAGCTTCATAATCTTCTAACCCTAATGTTTCATTTAAATAACTATAAGCAACAGCGTGTATTGTTTCTTGTGAACCAAACATCATTGCCATCTGTTGTATCTCATGCTTAGGAAACCATGAGACAACTTTCTGTGTCCAGTAGTCTGATACCGCACACTCTGTCTGGGCGAAACCGAGTAATATGTTTCCGACCAAGTTCTTCTCTTTATCATTTAATTTTTCTTTCCAATCTTTAATGTCGCCTTGCATAGGTATTTCAGTGTGTAACCAAAATGCCTGTGCTTGCTTTAACCAACCCTCGGTATAGTACTCAGGGTACTCAAACGGTTTGTACGCTATGCGCTCATTAAATAATCCCATTACTTAAACACTTCATATGCCACATCAAAAAATGGCAGATAGAATACATATGCTGTTTGTTTAGGTTCTTCGTATGTTCTCATACCGAACAGTATACCTGGGTAAAACCCAAATGATAATGACCATGTCTTACCGACCTTGTCCCCTGTATTGTTTGACATAATTTTTACTTTGTTTNTTGTTACTNTTTTTTGTTTTAGCGTGGACACCTGGTCTACGCACTTTTGATTTTTCTTTGTACGCAAATAAATTTAATTTAGCCATACACTTTTATATTATGTTTATNGTGTTGTTCAATTAGATCTTTGTATTTTAAAAAACCACGTTGATCAACTGACCATTTAATAAACTTATCTATCTGTCTCTCTGCATACTTACGTCTTGCTACTTCCTTTGCTTTTCTAGGATTAGCTGTATTGTTCTGTCGCATTCAGCTTGGTTTTGTGGTTTATATAATACAGTGTCNGGAAATTGCTGTGTTACTAAAAGTTTAAATAACTTCCATCGCATTGGAAAAGATTCATTGGCTCTACCTTTTGTTTCAATAATAAACCCATCACCAATAAAATCAGGTGTGTATTTAATAGGTAGTATTCGCTTAGCGCCTCTGTTTTTATAATCACCTTTACCGTTTGCTTGACGTGCAAAGCACTCATTTGGAAAATGAAAACCGTTCATCAACACAAATGTTTCACCTTCGTATTTGGCTCTGATCTTTGCTTTTTTCAAAGCCATATACATATATCGCTCAAGACCTGAGGCAAAGTTGATACCNTCGTATGATATCTTCTTTGCCTGTACTGGCCCTCGTTTCTTACGCTTATANTTNTTGCGTATCATAATGTAATCCTTCNTTACCATTTTGACCTATGATATCNATGCGGCGTAACATTGCCTCTTCAATTTCATCTGTCAAACATCGACGTGCTGCTTCAATGTAAAGTAACGCATCCATTATTTCTTCTTGAACNTCAACTAGAAAACGATCTAAGTCTTTAACTTGNCCTTCNATCTCTTCCATCATTGTAGCACCATATTTTTCTTGGCCTATNATACTACGTTCGTCCATCTTCCTTAGTACTGCCTGTACTATCTTNTCTTTAGTTTTAATNTGCATCTTTTACAAATGTTCCGTTTACCATACTTCCAGATCTAGCNCTGATTTCATTGTAAGCGGACTCAATACACCGCTCAATGTNATNNCCNCCCANNTTGGCNAGNTTGGTGAGTACCACAACGGAATCACCAATAGCATCAATAAACTCAGCTTCATCGTCTTTAAGTATTGCTTGTCCGAGTTCGCCGATNTCTTCCATAAGTTTAACAAANTGTGTTTTAGTATCTCCACTATCATATATACCTCGTTTATCAGCCCAGTCACGAATACTGTCAAAGACAGTTGCGCCTGTAACTTCTACAGCTAGTTCAGCTATAAAAGCTTCGTAATAAGCTTTGTTATAAATGTAACATCTCTCTTCGTTATACATAGACGTCTTTACATTATGTATAATCCATGGTATTGTANTTGAATTGATTTCGAATTTACCGTGTAGAGTTTCCCAGCTGAGCCCGATGTTATCCATCAGATGCCCTTTAAGTTTATTNGCTGGACACGGAAAGGTTGACGTTTGTTCTGTAGCGTTTATATTCATTTTCTTAAATAGATTTTTATATAATTTTCTGTCGACCTTATAGCCATAAGACTTTTGAAGTTCTATTTCGCGGTCTGATATAAAATCTATATCGTCTGACTGCTCAAGAACTTCATACTCTCCCTCCTTATAGCCTTGCATAAGGGTTACTCGGGTATTAAGATTACGTGTAACACCTATCTTTTTACCTGGTATGTGGTATAAATAATACATTTAAATTATATTTTATTGTTATACAAATGTAAGTTATGTGCATGATGGTAGTATGTACCAACAGGCAAATTTAATCTGTCTGCAACCATTTCTTGTAACGATGCAAACTGATACTGATCGTTACAGAAACCGTACCAGAGATCATTAGAACGCATATAGACAGACATATACAGCTTACCTTGTACTATAGTAAACTGTACTGCATAAGTACATGGTGTGTCGTTATCGTACTTGTGTATTTCTTTACCATCATATATACTAATAGCTGCTTGTCTCGTCTCTGGATTATCACGTAGTAAGTTAACAACATTGTCTAATTGATCACAACGTTTCCATTGATAACCATAGTTAGAATTGACTTCTCCGTTTACATCAGCCATACGCTCCCATATCGGTGGTATCTTACCATACAGTTGACCTAATTTAATTATATTAGGATCACCAGATAAATACCAAGCCCACTCTGCAGCTGCGTATTTTTGATTCCAGTTACGCTCTTTATTTGTAATTACTTTGTTAGTAGGATCTTCTATCGTAAACCCTATATTAAATAAAGCTTTGGTACCTGCAAACTCGACACCATTAGTAATGATTTCGTTGTGCATATACTCGTAAGCTTCATTTGCTGTCTTGAAAGTATTTCTCATAATAATATCTATAATATTCATAGATCTTCTCCCATATCATATCTTTAATATAAACATGAGGCGATCGGTTTGTTTTACCGTTTATTGTTATATCTATATACCATGTGCCTGGTTGCTTAGCAAACGGTGCTATTTTTATACCGTTATTAATACACCAGTTCATAGCCTTGTGATCAAACTCTGTAGTTTCATATGTACCCATATTCCACTCAGACTTTTTTTTAGGTCTCCAGTGCGGAGGCATTATTCCCAGGGCATTTTCTCACCTTCAGCCATACCAGGCAGAACATGAGGAATAAAACGACCTGACTTTGGTTCCCATTTAAAATGAGCTTCAGCTCCGTTTTCACCTAAGTTTTGAAACTTAACTTTAAGTATCTTAGCTTTAACAGTCTTCGCTTCGTAGTCTCTGTGTACTAGTATACCGTGGTAACTAGCATCGTACCACTCACCGCCACCCTTGATGTTATACATCGTGGGCTCTTCAATTTTGCCATTACTATCTTTATACATTTTAGTTGGGTGTGCTACGATAAACGTAAGTACATCATACTTCTTACAAAACATTTCGATCTTAGTTAGATACTCCATTGTGTATCTGTTTACATCTTCTGTTTTGCAATCAACGTCTCTGATCTTATTAAATGGATCAATGACTAAGCATTTAATACCTTTGCGTTTAACAAGCTCAGCACCTTTACGTAGTACTGATTCAAGACTATACTTGTCCATGTCAATGAAAAAGTAATTATCATTAACATGCTCTGATACTTCATTCCATTTACCACCACCAATGTCTGAACGTGTAGGCATGTCACCCCACGTTTTACGCATCAGTTTATGGGCATGTAAATAAGTTGGCGCATTTTCTGGACTAGCAAACGCTGTCTTCCAACCATAGTTTGCGTTATACCCAACGACCATTTGATCGACGAAGTCACTTTTACCGGAACTAGGAATACCAGTAACAGTAATAAACTGACCAGTGTAAGTTGAAAAGATGTCATCAAAATTCTGAAGGCCGATTTGGAAACCGGGCTTGAAACCATTTTTAACGAAGTCAGTAACTTCGTCCTCAATGTCTTTGAAAGTTGTGACGTTTTCAAGGGGTACTGGTCTTGCCTTTGTAATACGCTCTGCCAGTTTTTCTTTTCCATACTTTAATAAATATTCATTAGCGTCTTTACAGTCTTCGAAGGTTACTAAGAAACATACTTCAGCACCGAGCCTACGTATAAGCTCTTGCTGTAGCATTTGACCAGCGTCATCTTGATCAACTGCAAGTATTACTTTTTCTTTATCTTCAAAGTAATCAATACAATTATCTAGATAATCTAGGTTGTTGTTTCCAAGTGTTGCTCCGTTAGGAACTGATATAGCATTTTTAATTCCAGCTTCGTGCAAAGCTAACACGTCCATTTCGCCTTCGGTAATTATACACGTGTCATAACCTACAATGCTGTTGATATTATAAAATACTTTTTCAGCACCCTTATATAGCTTAAAGTTTTTGCGACCATCTCTGTATTTAACATTGATTAGTTGGTCACCCATTAAATAATTAAACCATATAGTATTCTCAGTTTTACCTGTCTGTGGCATATACTCAGCACCCTCACCGACCCGAAGATCGGTAAGAGTTTTCTGAGATATACCTCGTGTCTCAAACCATTGCACAACTTTGCTGTTAAGCTCTTTAGTTGGCTTTTGGTTTGGTCTTACGTACTCTTTTTCACTAGCACCTTTACGTTGGTAACTGTGCAACTGAAACGTTGTACTACAATTGTGACAAGTACCGAGACCCCGTTCCCAATCATACGAAGCACATTGTGCTTTCTGGTTTTTGGGTTGCCTATCATGAGAACATAAGGGACAGACACCCTGCGTCTTACCTTCTTTTAGGCCATATTGATTGAACTCATCAATCAAGAATCCATTGATCTCTGTTGTCTGCATTTAATTAAAATGGTAAGTCATCGTCGGCCTGAGCGACCGCAGCTTGTTGTACAGGTGCAGGCCCACCATCTCGTGGCGCAGCTGCTACGTTGTCTCCGTTTGTCCATACTACTTTTACATTTCCTAGATAAACCTTATCTTGTTTAGCATCACGCTCGTCCTTAGTTTGTTGTACAATAACAGGACCGTTGTTGCCGAACTGATCTGGCTCATCATTAATTGTAATAGTAATAGGTAAGTATTTACCTTTTTTACCTTCGATAATTTTATCTTTAGGTATTTTAGTAAGGTCAATACTTGTTGCTATAATACTAGCCATTATACATAAGAATTTAATTGATTAAACATACGCTGCAACTGATCTTTAGTCGCGTTAGAATTACGACGTATATTGTCTACAGCTTTAACATGGTTTTGGTTCGCGTAAAAGTTATTTACATTAGTTTCAATACCTGATACTGAACATATTTTAGTTTGAGTTTTTCTTGCTCTTGCCATATTAATTGGTTTAAAGGGTTTTATTAATAAAATATTGTGAAGGATCAAAACCTTCTTGCTTATAAAACAAATCATAAGCATCGTTTGCTCTTGCAACTTTATCAGAGCCACGCTCGTAAAAGTCTGTTGAGCAATCAAATAATCCGATCTGATGTGTTTCTTTATCTATAACAATAAATAACATTTCATAACCGAATAGTTTACTATATATGTACGCTTGACTGTCGTAATTGTACATACGTGCACTATTTTGAAACTTGTTTATGTTGGCTGTTGTTTTTAAATCAATCACTAATTTTTCATCGTGATTAACTATATCAGCTTTGCCTTTCCATTTATTAGTTCCAAGCTGTGTTATTGCAGGCACTTCGTATTCTACATTTTCTCCACGTATAAGACCTTCGCAAACTTCGTTGCTTAACATTTTATCTGTCATCAATTCTATCTTATCTACCTCGTGTTGTAATAAACATAGTTCACCGCCTGATATCTCTTTGTAAGCCTTTGTGTTCCTAGTTGATGATTCAACTACCTTATACTTTTTCAGTTTATCTGGTTCAAGTATTGCAGTGTGAAAATATCCACCAACTAAGAACGCTGCTGAAGGCTTCGAAGGTTGACCGTAACCTAGAGGATTAGTTAGAAGAGCTGATATGTCGCTATTACTAAGATAACGTCGACCAAATTCCCCGTAATAATCTTCATCATTGCGCAGTTTGTTTACTATTTGTTTTTGTTCCATGAACTTCTGCTTGTTTTAATTTAGCCAACGCTTCAGGACTTACTTTATACTTTTTAGTTATAGCAGTTATATCACCGCCTGACTTTAAGTATTCAGTTGCCTTTGTAAACGCTTGCGTGTTTACTGATAATGATGGTTTAACATCTTTGGTTGATTTACCATGGTTGTTTGTTGCATCACTGTCTTGAGTGTCATCGATAAGAAATAAATTACCTAATGCATACTTCTTACCGTAACTCGAGGCGCTACCAAACTGTTGAGGAGTTTGCATACCTTTCTGGTTAAGATCAACACCAACTATAGCTGTGGCTTCGATTTGATCTTTACCATCGCTAATCACTGCTGTAGACTTAATCATAGGTGGTAACTTATCTGAAAAAGAATCTACAACTTTTTCATTTATTACAACTGTTATGCCTAGCTCCTTTAAAAAGGGTTTTGTAGCTTCGAGAATGTCTTCGGCTGATCTAAAGTAGTATTTGCCGAATGAGTTAAATCTAGATTTTTTAGATTTAAACTTGGTTTGTATTGTTGCTAACTTTTCGTTTAACGTCATAAAGTTTTGGTATTTGGTATACTTATATAATTACACACAAATATACTGTTTTACATCACTAACTTACAGATANTCAATCACTTGCGAGTGATCAACGTTGTCAATTAATTTNTGTACAGCTTGCTTTTTTAGCTCACTTATACGNACGTAATTGCTAACNCCATCTATNTTTAATTTAGCNGCGATTTGTTTAGCTGTGTGCTTATCGCAGTCAAGTCCGTAGCTCAACCGTAACACCTCNTATTCTTTTTCAGNAAGATGTTTTAACAGTAAGCTTTTNAAATAACTNTTNAACAAAGCTATATTATATGGCTCTGATTTATCTGCTATTTGATGTATCATTTGCTCGCCTTCGTCNTTAGTCGGTTGAGCATCTATAGACAAAAACATAGAGTTGAAAAACATTTCAACCATTTTTTTATCTTTAGGGTTTTTACGTATTTCATTTATCTTATGCTCTGGAATACGTATGTCACCTCTATGCATGTCAATGCGTCTACGTATAGCACCTTTGACACGTTTACTAAAAAATGATTTTAAAGTTTTTTCAATATCTTCAGATTCATTTAATTTTTCCCATGTTAACTTATCAACAGATTTAATTAAACCTTCAGCTCCGATTTGTATTAAGTCATTTATACTTAATACACCTGACGCTTGTTGAGTTGTTGAAAACTTACGTGCTAGGTTTTCTACAAGAGGTAAAAACTTTACAATAAGCTCATTTCGAGTGTATTTATCGTAAAACTTTACTTCAGGCATAGANNNTTTAANGTCTTCTTTGTACCTTATATAGTTTTGTACNTTGTANTTTTTCATACTANNTCTTCTATAATTCCTGTTACTTCTGATATAACTAGCACAGCCATAGCTAATTCGATGTTAAAAGGTAGTAGACAATAGCCTGCTACTCTTATAACACTCTTTGTCATGCTAGCCCAGAAATGTTTATCTGCGTCTGGATATTTCATAATTGTGANTTTAAAAGTTCTTTTTCTTTCTTTAGTTCTTGTGTCATGTTTCTATAAATAGTACGAGCCGAACAATTAAAATAACTTGCTAGTTTTTTAACAGTTATAGTTTGTTTCATCTCGTTTAATGCTAGCATAGCATCATAGATATCATCTGCAGCTACAGCTTTAGATCTACCTATGATACTACCTACAATACTTAGTTTTTCACTAACCTCAAGACCACACGTATCGTTAAATATAACTTTACGTAGTTTGTTTTTTGGCGGATATTCTAAGTCATACATGCTAACATCATAAATAATGTTCTTAAACAATTGCTCTGATACATTAAATGTAACAAATCCATTAGCTTTATCTACTAAATGTCTTGCAATATACTCAAACTTATCTTGATCAAGCTGAGGATTTAAATACCACAATACAAGCAAATGCCATTTAAGAGATTTATAAGTTGTAATTTTAGCTCTAGTTCTAAACAACTCATAACACTCGTGCGTACCGTTATAATACACCACACCCCAGTCGTGTACTTCATCTGGCTTNTCCGTTATNGGNTCTCGCCTGTATACGATGCGGTNGTTGNTTAGNAANTTTAAGTTTCTGTCTTGTGACATTAGCCTATTACTCCTTATTATTAGGGGCTGTTGTCACAGCNTCTTCAGGTTTTAAAGTACACACAATTATGTGTTCTTTTAAAAATTCTTCTTCTCTTAATTTAGTAAATAACTCTTTTGTTTTTCCCATTATNNTTAGGTTTTTGTTTCTTTTTCTGAAAACTTTTGATCTTATGCGCTATGTTCATATAGTTTACGCTGACCAAGTGGTCGTATAATGATTTGCTCATTTTTGTTTGCTACTTTATATTTATCTTGTTCGTAATAATTCCAATAGGCAGTTATGCTACAGCCAGGTACTTTGTACTCGTCAGGCATACATTGTGGCGGTTCTGTAAANACCACAGAAGTGATACCATCAGGACAAAAGCGTAATGCATCTTTGCATTTATCTATTGACATATGTACTTTGNCATAGCGTTTTGTATACTCTTGCCCTAATGCTATCATGTGCTCATATAACCAATAATAGTTTGGTCTGCTTTCTCTAGCCCATATCGTTGACGGATGGTTTAGATGCGCCTGCCTATATGGCACATCGTCTGGATTACCATACACGTGATGAGCTGTGCAAAGCATTTGAGCGGATTCCAATATCATNTTTACNTTGTGCTTGTCATAAAAATGACTAGCNGCTTTGTAAGGATCTCTATCTAGATAAAATATATTCATTCGTATAATTTATCCAACAATATATTAGCAACTTCTTCACTGATCATATTTTCAGCGTAAAGCTTCCATATTAATTTACTCATAATCTCGTATACATTTAAACATTGGGTGGCGATAATTNCCTGCTTTTGTACGCTCGAAATAAGTGAACGTAGCNCGTTTNCCAACGTAATCATGTACATTATCTAGTATATTTGCTAGATCTTTGTAGTTGTAGCCTTTACCTGGTGGACAACCNAACTCAANACCGTTGTCGTCCATCATAAAGAACTTGCCAAGTGTGCCAGTACGTTTACCTTTACCAGCTTCATAACCTACAATNGTNGCTTCATCATCGCTGAAGTCTTTGAATTTTTGNAAGTTGTAGCTACGTTTTTGCTCGTAATGACCGTTAAGTCTTAATATAGAGCCTTCGTAACCTTGCTTTAAAAAGCCATCATGGTGCATATTAGCNGCTTCTTCGTACTTGTTAACTCTGTGAGTTTCAACAGGCAAAACTACATNTGACAATANATNTGGNGTAGACAATAAAAAATTAAGTCTAGATTCATAATTAAAGCCTTCAGCTATACAATCATATACGTGATATTGTATAAGATNTNGCGCGTTTCGGCGGTCCTCGTCAGTTGGTTTTTGTTTTCTGACTAACGATATGATTTGCTCAAAATCGTCTCTTAGAGCATGATTATACAGCTCGCCATCAAGTACAGTAAAAGGATTTTTATCAAAAAATCTTGCAAGTCGTAGCTCAATGTGTCGTAGATTATGGAACTGTTTACCCGTACGTGAGTATGCTCCATCTTTTGTAAATACACAACGCACGCCGTCAAGCTTAGGTTGTATAAATACTGGCTCATTGAAGTTAATTTTTTTGTCATTAACTTTATGAGCTAACATA
>NZIJ01000081.1 GCA_002689915.1 Halieaceae bacterium
AGGGTTGTCTCTACTGAGAGATCGCAGCCTGTACGAGAGGGGACGTTGTAGAGCACGATCGGGAGATTGATGGCCCCTGCGACCGTTTTGAAGTGCTGGTACAAACCTTCCTGGGTCGGCCGATTGTAATAAGGCGTGACCAGCAAGGCGCAATCAGCACCTGCCTCTGCCGCCGATACGGTCAATTCAACCGCCTCTAAGGTAGAGTTAGAACCTGTCCCGGCCATAATCGGGATACGACCACCCGCATGACTCACTCCGAAGCGGATGACTTCACGGTGCTCCGGGTGGCTCAGGGTCGATGCTTCACCCGTTGTTCCTACTAAACCTAGGGCCTGCGTGCCATTCGCGATGTGCCAATCGATGAGACGCTCAAGTGCCGCCCAATCAATATCGCCCGTCTCTGTCATGGGGGTTACCAGCGCAACGATGCTTCCGGTTATCATCAGCGTACTCCTGAGGCGGGGAAATTCGTAGTGAGGGGGAATATGAAGCCGCAATTATCCATGTCGAGCGCCGTTTCACAACCGGTTTTACCGGGGCGGAAGTGGATGTTCGTCTCGTTTGTTTTTTTTATCACTGCTTTGACCGTGCAGACGGCGAATAGTTCAGACTTTGAGCTCCAGATTCGTCCACTCAGTGCCATAGATAAACAGTATATGGTGCAGCAGCGAGCCGCCATTGAAGCGCTGGCGAATCGTCTTGGGCGCAGGCTATCGGGAATGCCCAGTCGGGACTTGGATACCCTGCAAAGAATTATCGATCGCCGTTGGATCGATCCTGAGGATGCAAAGACTCAGCAAGCAATGGGAATCGTATTTGGAGACCTACTTGCGAAGGAGCTCAGTTTTGATTGGGTGGTTTATCGGGACCGAGCGGGCCGGTCACGCGCCCTTCGCTATCGGGACCAAGATATTTATATTTTCCCGATCACCATGATATCGCGCCGACTTGCCGCTAAGGCAGAAACGCCGGTTAAGGCACTCTTCGATGAGCAGTTGCGCAAGCAACGTAAGCGCCTGCCAGGGGCTCGCTGGATGCCCTCCGACTAGCGCCACAGCAGGGCATCACCGAGACTGCCTTTAGCGCTCAGGCGGCGCCAAGCTATCCCCTTGGACTAGGCCCTGTAAACGCAGCTGATAATGTCAGCAGTCCATAACGGCGTTGGTGAGTGCTAACGCGAAGCAAACTCGAAACTACGTTCGTAATCGATAACACCGTCAACCCACCGCGCCCGGTGACGCTCGCCGGGAGCGAGTTCGTCACTGCCATCGTATCCCGCATCGCCCGGGTACAGCATGACCACATTTTCCGGGTCTTCTGCGAGAATCTTGGGATAAAAATACGGCGCCCTGCGTTCATCCGCTTTGGCTATCGCCTCAGCAGTTGTCTCGCTTTCGGCGACATCGAGCAGACTCACAACAGTTGGGGGCGGCAGTCTCAAACGACCCGCTTTGTGTTCGCTCACCGCATGCCGAGGGTTTATCCAGACGGCGTCCACCATTTCCTCGCCATCAACCTGCACAGACGCATCCGCGGGTAAGACAGCAATAAAAAACCACGTCGCGAACCGCCGTTTTTGACCCGCCGGTGTCAACCAATGAGAGAACGTTGTCAGCGACTCAACTTCAAGCGAGATGCTGGCCTCCTCACTTAACTCTCGCAGCCCACCCGCAGCTGCGCGTTCAACCTCGGTATTACCCGTGTCTTCTGCATCGATTTTTCCGCCGGGAAACATCCATACATCGGCCATATTTTTTGCGTTGGAATTCCGCTTCAGCAGCAGGATTTCAAGCCCTTGGCCACCGTCTCGAATGAGTAGAATTGTGGCCGCTAAGACAGCACCATCGCGATCCCCTATCGGCAGATCAATGCTGGCTAGCATAGTTACAGTCAAAACATTGGAGATAAATGTGCTTTGGATCCTGAAGTTGCGACAGCGTCACTAACGGTTCTTGAAAAGGGGCAAGCCACGCCATAGCGTTTTGTACTGTCGCAGGCATCGCCACCTCCAAATTCTTACCTAGCTCCTCCAAAACCAACTGTTGTGGCGAAATGGGCGCACCAAATCGCTCCGCTTTGTAGTCATCAAGTCCTGCAAGTTCCGCGGCCGCCCTAATCGCATCGTTTAAACCGCCAAGCTCATCCACGAGGCCAATCTCGAGTGCCTGGCGGCCGATCCACACTTTACCGCCGGCGATGGCATCGACTTGCTCAACAGTCATGTCTCGTCCGCCCGCAACCAACCCCAAAAACTCGTTGTAAACACCGTCGATCATCGCTTGGAAAATACGACGCGTGTTCTCATCCAAGGGCTGTGCTGGATCAAACCCACTGGCCATGTTCGTCGTTCCAACGCCATCAACAGTAGCACCGAAATAGTCGAATACGCCCTCGATCGTTGGAAAAACAGAAAAGGCGCCAATGCTGCCGGTAATGGTGGTTGGCAACGCCCAAATTTGATCTGTCTCAGCCGCAATCCAATATCCGCCCGATGCCGCGGCGCCCCCCATCGACGACACAACAGGGACTCCTGCTTCTGAAATTTCCTGCACTTTTGTGCGAATTTCCTCAGAGGCAAAGACGCTACCACCACCCGAGTTTATGCGCAGAACAATGGCTGCTGCATCTGACTCCATTGCCTCTGTTAGCTGATTGACGATCGTCTCACTACCAGCAGAACCTTGAATACTCTCGCCCGGTATCAATGTGCCCTCCACGGGCACCACGGCAATCGTTGCCACGGTCTCATCGCGGGGTTGCCGAATATCGATCAGGTAACGACGAAGGCCCACCAAAACGACGTCGCCGTCATCATCGACCGCGTCCACGATCTCTGTCACACGGACATCAACCTCATCACCGCTCAAGAGCGCATCGACATAGCCCTCTTGCAAAAATACCTGAGCTAAGTCGCCCCCATTGGCTTCAAGCCTTGCGGGGAAGTCATTAACGAATGCCGTCACGTCGCCCTCGGACTTACCGCGCCCCTTCTCTACTTGCGCCGTGTAATCGTCCCAAAGGCTATTGATCCACCGTGCGACGACAATGCGCTCCTGCGGTGACATGTCATCACGGAGATAAGGCTCTACTGCCGATTTATTTTCACCGGCTCGAAAGACATGGAATTTGACCCGAATATTGTCCAAGAACTGCTTTAAATACGTGCGGTAAACACCAAAACCCATCAGGCTAATACCACCCTCCGGGTGCAAAATAATCTCATCTGCTTGGGCGGCAAGTAGATAGTGTGACTGACTAAAGTAATCACCTACGGCGACAATGGGTTTTCCTGACGCCGAAAAACGTTCGATCGCTTGGATAATCTCCATCGACTGACTAGTGGAGGGCCCTGCCAGATCCTCAAGGTCCAGTACGATTGATGTAATACGTGAGTCAGCAGCTGCTTCGTCGATAGCCTCAATCAACGAAGACAGCAGTACCTCACCTGCCAGCTCACTGGCGAAGAGCGCATCGACGGGCTCCAGTGGTGTTCTGCTCTCAACCAGACGCCCCTTGGGGGCAATTAACAACCCTGCCCGCTCAGGTAACGGCTCAGGGACGGTCTCCGACAAACTTATCGAAAATGCGGTGATGAAAATACCGAGGAACAAGAGCGGTACTAAAACCGTGATCGCCTTACTGATACCCGATAAAATCCGCCATACTGCTTTGAGTAAATCCATCTACAACCCTCTTTATTCGCTCGCTTCCTCGTTGCCTCGCTTCTCGCGTCCCCGGAACCGGAGGTAAGCGGTGCAGACTGAGAAGAGCAAAACGACAATCACTAATCCGCTCATCACAATAGGGTTATGAGGTCGTGCAAAGGCATCCTCAACCGCACTGATGAAATAAAATAATAGCAACAAACAATACCAAATGAGCCAGTGAAGATTATCCCTGGCAACACCGATAAGAAATAACAACAGCGGTGCAATTGAGATCAACCAAACCGGCCATCGGGCGCCTAATTCAAACACTTCTAATCCACCCTGAATGATCAGACCTGCACTCAGCATCCAAAGGGTTGCCCAGAGTCGACCTGTAAGCTTTCCACGTGGGGTCATGAAGGAATCTCCATTAAGGCAAGACGAGCAAGGCGTTTACCCAGTGTTTGGCACAGGGCGGTCTCGTGCTCGGAGAGTTCCCCATCAGAACCGGCCTCAGCCCAGTGACTGGCGCCGTAGGGCGTTCCCCCCGTCCGCGTGGCATGAAGCTCCGGGGCACTGTAGGGCAACCCAACGAAAATCATGCCGTGGTGTATGAGTGGTAAAGCCATACTGAGCAATGTTGACTCTTGGCCACCGTGAAGCGAAGCCGTTGATGTGAAGACACCCGCGGGCTTATCGACTAACGCACCGCTTATCCAAAGAGGCGAGGTGCCATCGATAAAATATTTAAGCGGTGCCGCCATATTTCCAAATCGTGTGGGGCTACCCAATGCAAGCGCAGAGCAATGACGAAGATCCTCTTCCTCGCAATATATCGGCCCAGTATCCGGCACCTCTGGAAGAGTCGCCCGGTCAGTCTCTGCACTGACCGGGGGTACAGTCCGCAGCCGTGCCTCAACCCCCGGCACCTGCGAGACGCCCCGAGCAATTTGACGAGCCATGGTCTCAGTGGAACCGTGACGCGAGTAGTAAAGGATCAGAACATACGGCGCTTCCACCGGCCACCTCACGAAAAAAAGCAAAGATGCACAATATCACGTCGTCACCGCGAGTCGGACCTCGTTATAATGGCGATGTCCATAAAAAGACAGGGCGATATGCGGTCACTCAAACTATTAATCATAGCCTTCGTACTGGTAACAGTCGGAAGCTGTTCAGGCTCAGACGACCTATTTGACGGCGATAATTGGACTGTCATTAATTACTGGGCAGTTTGGTGCAAACCTTGTCGAGAAGAGATTCCCGAGCTTAATCACCTAAATGGCGTCACGGGCATTGAGGTGCTGGGTGTCAATTTTGATCGTAAATCGGGTGAGGCGCTCCATTCAGATGCCCAAAATTTAGGTCTCGAGTTCAAAAACATTAAGGATCCAAGCCACCAATTGGGTATCGAACGTCCCAATGTACTGCCCACCACGGTCGTTTTATCACCGTCGGGAGACGTCGAGGCGGTACTTGTGGGACCGCAAACTAAGGAGACGATCCTTGCGGTGATAAGACCCGACAAGGGTTAACGATGGCGCAAAAAAAACGCCGACTAAATAGTCGGCGAATATAAAGGAGCCACTCAAATCGGGAGATGATCTCTCACCTGTCCCCCAGACGTTTCCCTTGCACTGCGCCCGCCGCACTGCCGCCTGATGGACATAATTTAAGAACACTCGGATAGGCAAAAGTTCACAAATTTTTTAAAAAAATTTAATCCGCGCGCCAAATCGCTGACGCCGCCTGCCCGCTCCCCGATGAGACTGTCAGCTCAACCTCAACTAAATCGGGGTCCGGCTCCTCAGCAATAAGCTCAGAAAGTAAAAGTTGTGACAGCTCCTCAACCGTGACATTCGTGACCGGCAATACCCAAGTTTCATCCGCTAAAAACTTCAAGACTCGACCGGCAAAGTGCGCATGAATCTCGTCACCCACCCGCTCAATAGTTTGATAGGGCGAGAATTCAGGTAACAGCATGTACTCGTCGTAACGATCACAAAGTGCCTTAATTCGGCGCTTGTAGACGTTGTAGTCTGCCGAGAATCCGTTTTCACCCATGGCGGCGACGATGCGCGTGGTCAGAAAGTAGTTATGACCATGCAAACGTTCGCGCTCCGTTGCAGAAAAAATTGTGTAGTGGGCAGCGGAAAACTTGTGCGCCTGCTTATCGATGTGGAGAGTGACCAACCTAGACAATGAGCAATTCCTTATACATTTGTGTTTTGCATTAATGCGCTGAGCGGCGGCTATTTCGCCCGCTCAGTGCTCGTAGCACCAACCCCTGATACTCAGACAGGCGCCGCAACATCCTCTCGTCAGGTAAGTGTCAACAAGATAGAGACGATTGCCTATACGCTTCGTGCAATCCTAGCCGATCATCAGCGCGTAGGATAATCTCTACCTAAATTAGCGTTAGTGTGAGTGCAATGAGCAAAACAGCCATCATTACCGGTGCAAGTTCGGGAATCGGAGCCGCAACCGCTCACCGATTTATTGAGCTTGGCCATAAGGTCATTAATATCGCTCGGCGCGCGAGCCCTGTTGAAGGTGTTATCAACATTAGTGCGGACTTAAGCACGGAAGAAGGTGCTAAGCGTGCAGCGCTTGAAGCTGCCGAGTCCGCCGTCAAAGGCGAATCCATATCCTTGGTGCACAACGCATCGTTGATGCTCAAAGACACGGTTCACGAATGTGATACGGCTGATTTGATGCGTGTGCTGGCAGTGAATGTGGCAGCGGTCAACACCCTCAATCGAGAGCTGTTACCCCACATGGTAGCTGGATCAAGCATCCTGTACGTCGGCTCGACTTTATCTGAAAAAGCAGTCGCTGGCGCACACAGTTACGTCATCAGTAAACACGCGCAGCTGGGCCAAATGCGCGCGACCTGCCAGGATTTGATCGGCGCTGAAATCCACACGGCGATGATCTGCCCCGGATTCACTGATACGGAAATGCTCAAGCAACACTTAGGCGGGGACACCGAATTGATGCATGAAATAGGTTCCCAAAATAGCTTCGGACGTTTAGTCACACCCGACGAAATAGCGAGTGTCATAACCTGGGCGCATCAGAGCCCTGTGGTTAACGGCACAGTAATTCATGCCAATCTGGGACAAATGGAACGGTGAGTTTGGAAGTGACACTCAGTGCGGGGGAACTAACGGAGCGTCGCGAGCGCGTTTTTCTCGTCCTCGCCGGTGTATTTTTGTCTGCCATGACGTTGTTGAATGTGATCGGCATCACCAAGTTCATACAACTCGGGCCACTCGCCCTCGCTGTTGGCGTTCTTCCCTATCCGCTGACGTTTCTGTGTACCGATCTGATTTCAGAGCTGTACGGGAAGTCGCGCGCCAATTTTCTCGTTACGGTTGGCCTCTTCATCAATGCTTTTATTTTATTAGTGATGACGGCGGGGCATTACGCGGCATCGGTTGACCCTTCAAACATGCCACCCTGGCAAATTCTCCAGCTTTCCCAACCTGTGCCGCTCCCCTCGGGCGGGACGCTTGAGGGCAGCGTCGAGCTATTTACGCTTATGTATGCGATGACAAGCGGCGCTGTCACAGCTTCTATGGTTGCCTACATCACGGCACAGTATTGTGACGTCCAGCTATTTCACTTCTGGAAACGGGTGACTAAAGGTAAGCACCTTTGGATCCGCAACAACTTCAGCACGCTTCTCAGTCAGTTAGTCGATTCAATAATGGTCGTAACCGTGACCTTTGGCGCTGTTTTCTTTCGCGGCGAAATCGCTTTCCAGACACTGTTGGTTCTGATTGCCAGCAACTACGGATTCAAAGCCGCAGTCGCCCTTTTGGATACCATCCCGCTCTACATTTTGGTCGCACGATTGCGGCGTTATCTCGTCTTGGACGAGGGTGAGTTAGCGGCCAGTGAACCTACCGCCTAATTGACTGATCACCTCACTGCACCTAGCGCACGGCGTATTGGCATGCGCTTTTTTTGCGCTAGAGCCCCAGTGTCTTCAAAAACGGGATAGTAGGCGTTCGCTGCTCGATGAGACTTGAGAGCTCAATTTTCTCGATTGCCACCAAGGCATCAACAGGTGTATGCCTCAAGCGCCGGTTGAGATAGCGAGCGACCTCCTCGGTAAGAATCAGTCCTCGATGCTTTGCCAAACGAATCAGCAACGACTCGAACGCATCCATCTCCCAACTTGGCAGCCTAAATCCAGTCAGCAAAGCAAGCCGCGAGGTTAGNTCNGGCAGTAAATCCGAGAGACCTGAGANCGCAGTCTTTGATGAGACAACAAGAGGCGTTCCCGCTGCCACGCAGCGGTTAAAGCAGTGAAACAACCCCTCCTGCCATTCGGGCTTGGTNANAGACAAATGAACATCGTCAANCAGAACNGCGCTGCTGCTTTCAATACCCTCCAGCATGGCGCTCGGCATGGCNTCCATTACGACACCCAACGGAATATAACTCGCCCCGCGACCAAGCTGNGCGCAAACAGCCTGCAGTAGGTGGCTCTTTCCCAAGCCCTCCTCACCCCAAATNAGAATGCCAGGCGGTGTTAATGCCGGACTGCCCACNAATGCGTGCTCCANTAACTGAGTCTCACTCCTGGAAACCCAATGCTCCCAGGTTGCGTCNGGATCAGTNGAAATGGGCAGCACAAGCTGCGTNGGGTTGGGNTCCATGNNGGCNGCTCACTCCCCGAGATAGGTATCAGTGGTGAGGTAAANCCCNANCAATCGCCGACAAAACACGAGTAGAACAGCCGCCACAGGTAAGGCGATCAANATGCCAGTGAANCCGGCGAGTTGCCCACCCGCCATCAGAGCAAAAATGACGGCGACAGGGTGGAGCCCAATGCGATCCCCTATCAGCATNGGAGTCAGCGCGAAGCTCTCGATGAGCTGACCGANAATAAATACTGATCCGACGAGNCCCAAGGCCCATAGATCCAGACCGAATTGNAGATAGGCGACGNTCAGTGCACTACCGATACCGATGACTGCGCCCGCATAAGGAATAATGCTGGCTGCGCCCGCCAAGAGACCGAGCGCGACNGCATAGTTTAAACCGANCAACCANAGGCCCGNGCTGTAGATNACTGCCTGAGCACTCATGACGACCAACTGNCCCCGNACAAAAGCCTCNAGGACTGAGTGCGCNTCGTTAATAGCNGTTGTAACNCCTNGCACCATNGCACGAGGCACTAGNTTCATGATGGCCGCCATCATGACGTCCCAATCTCGCATCAAATAAAAAGCNACAACGGGCACCAGNGCCACGTTGAGGAGNCCAGTGAGGAGTGAGAGGCTNGAGGCGGTGACTTGTTGCACGACGCCGCCCGTCATCTTACCNACTGAAGACCAGTGTTCGCTNAGACTTGTCTGCCAATCGATCTCGGGNAGGTTGATGGGCGTCAGACTGAGCCAAGCCTGNAGNTTTGGNACCGCAACCAANGCTANCCAGCGATAAGCGTCAGGAATACCTGCAGNGACATCGGATAGTTGCTGTAAGAGGATGGGNGCGACCACAGCNATTATCAGNATGAGCAGTCCTATGAAGAGTGCAAAAACGATCGCCACACCACTTGTGCGTCCAAAGCCGCGATTCTCAAGGCGATCAACCATAGGATCCCCCANGTAAGCGATCANGGCGCCAATCGCGAACGGCATTAAAATGTCTCTNAGNCCNATTAGGGCAACGAGTGCAAGGGCTGTCACGATCGCGATACCCAGCCATGGCGTTTGTGAAGGCTTATGACGCTCGAGGTCGCTCATTAGAAAGACTCCCAAATCAATTCAAGCTCGCCACGACGTGTAACGGGCTGAGCCAGCAGNCCCGAGCGAGAAGGAATGAGTCGTGCAACTTGCTCCGCCGAAGGGACGCCCACAACGCGATAAATCACCGTNTCACCGTTCAAGGANTCAATTCGNAAATCAACGAGCTGNCCGAGCTCATCAAAGACACTGGATATGGCGCGATAATCGGCATAGGACTTAACGCCTTTGACNGACACGGCAATTGCNTCTGACATCTCGAACTGCTGCAAGGTCACAGCCAGNGAATCACGCATCGCATCCACTGCCAAATCGACACCGCGATCCCAAATATCGGAGAGCTCNGTNGCCCGAAATTGCAGNTTCTCNGNCTGCTCTGGCCCNACGTAGTACCAGTCAACCAACTTGCTTCCGTCGCTCAANTCGATCCAACGCCCCACCAGCGCGTGCTCCGTTCCATATCTCGCTGAGGCACGTCTAACTTGATCGAAGTCTCGCTCCCAAATAGCGTTTACNGACAGNGCAGCAGAATCGGCGAGGTCTAGCAGTGGAAANCGNACNTCTACTCCACGTAACTCCNAGCGCTCCAGCGAAGGCGCCAGCAATTCCACATCGTCCGATCGTGCAGCNAAACGCCTTGAAAANGGCTCATCGAGTGCTAGCCAAATTACCAGCGGCGGCCGACGCTGCTCCCAATACAATATCGAATGGTCTCTGAACAAACTTCTAACAAACGCATCGTCGAATTCGAAAAAGACACGGGTGCCACCGGCCTGNTCATCTTGGTAGCTGTAGAGCAANACATGTGACTGNGCGTTTTGTACCGCTTCGTTAAATGGNGCCTCATCTAAGATTTGCTCATCCCCTGAAACTCTTACAAACACNCGGGTCAGAGCGTCGCCAGCAGCTCGCGCCAACTCACCTGCACTGCGGTCCTCAACAGCCACCGCCTCGGCGAAAAATTCATCCGCCGCGAGCGCGATGCCACTACCGAACAAACACGCGGTGGTGATCAAAATTGCCAAAGGGTTAGCGTAAATACGTCTCATATTTGCAGTTTACCAGCGAAAGTTGCGTTGGTCGCTTTCCTCAAGTAAAGGCAACGAGTAATCTTCCCGACCATACGAGAGGGACGTTATGACAGACCGGCAACAAACCCAAGGATTAACTTACAAAGATGCGGGCGTTGATATCGACGCCGGCAATGCTTTAGTAGACCGTATCAAACACGTTTCAAAAGCTACACGGCGTCCTGAAGTGCTCGGTGGGCTCGGGGGCTTCGGTGCACTTTGCGAAATTCCAGAGGGCTATCGCAGCCCAGTGTTGGTATCCGGTACCGATGGCGTTGGCACGAAACTTCGTCTGGCAATGCAATTGGGAAGGCACGACACGATTGGCATCGACTTGGTTGCCATGTGCAGCAACGATATCGCGGTTGTGGGTGCTGAGCCCCTCTTATTTTTAGACTACTACGCGACTGGAAAACTCAATATTGATGTGGCCGCCAAGGTCATTGAAGGCATCGGGAAAGGCTGCGAATTGGCAGGTGCTGCGCTGGTGGGCGGCGAGACGGCTGAGATGCCAGGTATGTATGAAGGTGAGGACTATGACCTTGCTGGCTTTTGTGTCGGTGTCGTTGAGAAAAATCAAATAATCGATGGCCATAAGGTTGCGCCAGGGGATGTCATCATAGGCATTGCGTCGTCCGGCCCCCACTCAAACGGCTACTCGCTTATCCGAAAAATTATTGACATCTCGGGCGTTGACCTTGCGAGCCCCTGCGGATCAACAACGCTTGCTGATGCGTTGATGGCGCCCACACAAATTTACAATAAACCCCTCCTTGCGCTTCAGCGCGAGATAAAGCCCCATGCGCTTGCGCACATTACGGGCGGGGGTCTGTTGGAGAATATTCCGCGCGTGCTGCCCGAAGGGTGCTCAGCCGTTCTGGATAAGACCTCTTGGGATATGCCGCCAGTATTCACATGGCTTGCAGAGGCGGGGGGCGTCGCTGAAGAAGAGATGCACCGAACCTTTAACTGTGGTGTTGGTATGACGGTAATCGTCGGTCCAGCAAAAGCTGAAGCGGCCATCCAGCTTCTCAGTGATCACGGCCTAGACTGCTGGGAGCTGGGACGCATCGAAGCTGGTGATGGCTCGGTCGTATTCAGTTCCTGAGTGAAGCCCACTGAGACGGCCTTAGGACATATCCTTGCAAGAGTCGATTACAACGCCCGCGAAGAAATCATTGAAGAACATTGTCATTCTGATTTCGGGCCGGGGCTCAAATATGGAAGTCTTCCTAGAGGCTGCCACTAGCGGAGCGCTTGCGGGAAACATTGTCAGCGTCATCAGTAACCGACCCGACGCTCAAGGCATCATCACCGCCAGAAATCGTGGTGTTGCGACAACTGTTATTGATCACCAACAGTTCGCAACGCGCGAAGCTTTTGATGCGGCGCTTGCAGACGAGGTTGCGGCTAATAACCCTGACGTCGTTGTCCTTGCGGGCTTCATGCGCATTTTAACCCCCGTCTTTATCAATCGATTTTTAGGCAAGTTGGTGAACATTCACCCGTCTTTGTTGCCTAAATACGCAGGTCTGCATACGCATCAACGCGCCATCGATGCGGGTGATAAAGAAGCGGGAGCCACTGTGCACTACGTAACCAATGAACTTGATGGGGGTCCTGCAATCCTGCAGGCGCGAGTCAACATAGCGAACACTGATGATGCTCAAACACTCGCTTGTAAGGTGCTTGAGGTTGAACACCTTATATTTCCCGAGGCGGTAAATTGGCACTTGCAAGGGCGTGTAGTTCACGCAAACCAGGGCGCACAACTCGATGGTGAGCACTTGCCACCCACGGGTGCCCAGTGGAAACACCCCCGTGGTGAATAAATACTTGTCGCGGTGTTTTGGCTGGCAAATGACCGCCGCCCTCTCGCTCGTTATGACTTCCATAAATTGTTCATCGGCTTTAGCTGAGGCGTTCAAAATAAGGCCCTTTGAGGCCGTATATGAGACAAGCGCACTCGGCATGACACTGGATTTAACGCGAACATTAGTGCGCGAGGGCGATGTTTACCGCCTAAAGAGTAGCGGTAAAAATTTTCTCATTAAGATGGATGAATCGACCGAGTTCCGAATAAACGAAACCGGTATTGAAGGCATCCGTTTTGATTCAAAAGTCAGGACCTTGAAGACCAACAAGCGCTCCGTTGAATTCGATACAGAGAATGGTGTTATCAAAAGCTTGAAGCGTGGCAAGTGGACCGAGCACCCCTTGTCACCCGGCATACTCGATCAGTTTTCGCAGCAACAGCAGCTGCGACTGACACTTATGCGCTCGAGTGAACCACCTAGCACCTTACAGTTCCGTGTCGTGGACGGTGCCAAGATTAGTGATAAGTCTTGGCTTAGATTACCCAATGAGATCCTAAAAACACCGCTCGGTGAAATAGATACCGTTCGCTATCAGGCGCAACACAAAAATCCTAAAAAACGGGCCTCGGAGATATGGCTGGCACCCAGCCTCGACTACCTGATGTTAAAGACGAAGCACGTCGAGGGCGCCTCAACCATTAAAGTGGACATTAAGACACTCACTTGGCTGGATTAGGTGGCATTCTCCGCCCACCCCTAGTGACAACGCGCCCGCACCCCATGCACTGAGTTTAAATCGCGTCCTTTTGGTTCAACCAAGATGATGTGCAGAGCAGAATGCCGATCGAGACTGGGGGCACCCATGGCGTCGCACCACGCCTTAACCCCGAATACTTACTCGGCTTTTTTTGTAGGGCTTGGATATCCCGCCCCTAGGCTACGTGGCGAGTTGCTCAAAAAGACTTATGTCTTTGGCAACGTGACGCCCGTCTGCCCCTGGTATTTTCCTCCACGATCAGCATAGCTCGTCTCGCAAACCTCGTCAGACTCAAAGAACAACATTTGCGCTACGCCTTCGTTTGCGTAGATTTTTGCAGGCAGCGTGGTGGTATTGGAAAACTCGAGTGTGACATGCCCCTCCCACTCGGGTTCTAGTGGCGTCACATTTACGATAATGCCGCAGCGTGCATAGGTCGACTTACCCAGACAGACCGTCAATACATTCCGGGGTATTCTGAAGTATTCGACAGTGCGAGCGAGCGCAAACGAGTTGGGTGGTATGACACAAACATCGCTCTCGACATCAACAAAGGAGTTGCTATCGAATGCCTTAGGGTCAACCGTTGCCGAGTTAATATTAGTGAAGACTTTAAATTCACGAGAGCAACGCACGTCGTAGCCATAGCTGGACGTACCGTAGGAAATCAGCTTTTCACCGTCCTTGTGTCTGACTTGCCCTGCTTCAAAGGGCTCAATCATTTTGTCCTGATCGGCCATTCGACGAATCCAAAGATCTGACTTAATACTCACATTTACTCCTGAAGTTTTTTGTTACTGAGCCGGGCTTACCATGCCTAGTCAGTCATGCTTATAGTGGGCGCTGCAGGACGCGCAGCCTTATCCAGCGATGCCATAATGACCGATGCGGCATCACGGTAAGCTAATGCGCCTGCGTTATCTGGCTCTGCAAGAACAATCGGCTCTCCTGCGTCGCTAGTTTCGCGAATACGTCTCGACAGAGGAATATTCGCAAGCAAACGCGAATCGTATTCATTTGCTAGGTTCTCGCCTCCCTCGCTGCCAAAAATTGGGTCTTCATGACCGCAATTAGAACAGACATGCGTCGCCATATTCTGAATCATCCCGAGTACTGGCACAGAGACTTTATTGAACATTTCAACAGCGCGCCTTGCGTCAATGAGTGCAATATCTTGGGGAGTGGTGACTACGACGACACCGGAGAGTTGTGTTCTCTGGGAGAGTGTTAACTGAATATCGCCTGTGCCCGGTGGCATATCGACAAATAAAACATCCAGATCACCCCAACGCGTGGATTCAATCATTTGCTGAAGTGCTCCGCTGGCCATCGGCCCGCGCCAAACCATGGCTGTTTTTTCACGTGTCAAAAAGGCCATCGACATCGAAGCGACTCCGTGCGCCTCAATCGGAAGAAAAATCTTTTCTTCAACCACCTCAGGCATAACGCCGTCTGCCACACCCAGTAAGCGGGCTTGGCTCGGTCCATAGATATCGGCATCGAGCAGTCCCGCTTTAAAGCCGAGCTGTGCAGCGGCCACCGCGAGGTTCACGGATACGGTCGATTTACCCACACCACCTTTACCAGACGCTATGGCCACGACATGCTTAACTGTGCTGACGCCCTGCACTATTTTAGCCTCCACCGAAAAAGTCGCGAGTATATATCAGCAGCTCTCCGATAGGTGATATGTAATCAGTTGTGAACAAGTGACAACAGCTGTTCCCGATCGTCCTGTAACGCTACAATAGCGCCCGTTTTACAGTGAGCCCATAATCAATGTCATCGCGCAAGATACTCGTCACGTCTGCCCTGCCCTACGCTAACGCTCCATTGCACTTGGGGCACATGTTAGAGCAAGTGCAAACCGATATTTGGGTAAGGTTTCAACGCTCACGCGGCAACCATTGCCAGTATGTCTGCGCCGACGACGCTCACGGTACCGCCATCATGTTGTCGGCGGAAAAACAGGGCGTCACCCCCCAAGCCCACATCGGAAATATTAAGGCGTTGCACGAAGCCGATTCAGCTGGTTTTCACATTTCGTTCGACAACTACCATTCAACGCACTCGCCTGAAAATAAAGCCTGGTCTGAGACGATTTTCCAACGTTTGGAAGCCAACGATCACATTGCTGTGAGAAGTGTTGTGCAAGCCTACGACGAGGTAAAAGGTCTATTTCTGGCCGATCGCTTTATTAAAGGTACGTGCCCAAAATGTAAGACCCCGGACCAGTACGGCGATAATTGCGAAGCCTGCGGCGCGACTTACTCGCCCACGGAAGTCATCGATCCAATCTCTGCCTTGTCCGGTTCCACACCCGTCGAAAAAGCATCTGATCATTTATTTTTCAAGCTGAGCGCCTTTCAAGAGCTCTTGGCGGATTGGGTCTCGGGTGAGCAACTGCAGACGCCGATTGCTAATAAACTTCGAGAATGGATTGATGCTGGACTCCAGGATTGGGACATCTCGCGAGATGCACCCTATTTTGGCTTTGAGATCCCGGGGTATCCCGAAAAGTATTTTTATGTGTGGCTGGACGCACCCATAGGCTACATCGCGAGCCATCAAAATCTGTGCGCGCGAACCGGGGATGATTTCGAGAGCTTCTGGCAGCCGGGTAATGACACAGAGCTCTATCATTTCATCGGCAAGGACATCATTAACTTTCACGGGCTGTTCTGGCCCGCCATGTTAGCGAGTGCTGGACTGCGTCAGCCGACTGCGATTTTTGCGCACGGGTTCCTAACCGTAGATGGGACCAAAATGTCAAAAAGCCGCGGTACGTTTATTATGGCGTCCACCTACCTTGACCACCTCGACGCGGAATATCTCCGCTATTACTTTGCCGCGAAACTCAGCCCTAATGTCGACGACATGGACTTGAATCTCGAGGATTTTATACAGCGAGTTAACAGCGATCTTGTTGGCAAAGTAGTGAATATCGCGAGTCGCTGCTCGGGGTTCTTGCGTAAACGCTTCGACAACGAAATCAGCACTACTTGCAGTGAGCCCGCGTTTATCAATGAGCTTATCAGTGCCGGTGATTCGATTGCTGCTCTCTACGAAACGCGCGATTTCCAGCGCGCAATGCGTGAAATTATCGCCCTGGCGGATCGCGCAAACCAATATATCGATGAGAAGAAGCCGTGGGTTCTCGCCAAAGAAGAGGGTCGCGATCAAGAAGTTCAAGATGCCTGCTCGGTGGGTATTAACTGTTTCAGGGTACTCATGACTTACTTGAAGCCCGTTCTGCCGGTTATGGGACAAAAGAGTGAGGAATTCTTGGGGCTAACGCTTAACTGGACTGACCTGCAAGGCCCGCTGGAAGGTCATAAGATCAACAAGTTCTCGCCACTAATTCAGAGAATCGACCCCGAGGCTGTGACAGCCATGGTGGAAGCGAGTAAGCAATAAACTGATAACGCAAGGCACTATTGCTATTCCAAACTATCACTGTTCGATCGCCTTACTATTCCTTACTATTAGGTGCAGTTGAATGAGACAGGTCAAAAAGCCTGCTGGAGTAAGATGCTAGGGGACTATGCCGTACTGCTGGTTGCCGCAGTGCTGGTCAACAATTTCGTACTGGTCCAGTTTTTGGGCCTGTGCCCCTTTATGGGCGTTTCAAACAAGCTCGATACGGCAATCGGAATGTCTGCCGCAACGACATTCGTTCTAACGCTTGCCTCGGTCTGCAGTTACCTCACGTATCGCTACTTACTCGAACCGCTTGATTTGACGTACCTTCGAACACTGTCGTTTATTCTCGTGATCGCGGTCGTTGTCCAATTTACGGAGATGGTTGTCCGAAAAACCAGCCCGCTGCTGCACCGGGTGCTCGGTGTTTATTTACCCCTCATCACAACGAATTGTGCGGTTTTGGGTGTTGCGCTGTTGAACATCAATCAAGCGCACAACTTTATGCAAAGCCTCATCTATGGCATGGGCGCGGCACTAGGATTCTCCTTGGTGCTGGTGCTGTTTGCTGCGATGCGCGAACGCCTCGTCGTGGCTGACGTTCCCGAAGCCTTCCAAGGTGCCGCGATTGGTATGGTCACCGCTGGGCTCGCGTCGCTGGCTTTCATGGGCTTTGCTGGGTTGGTCTGATGATTGAGATGATTCTCGCCAATCCGATATTGCTAGCACTCGCCGCATTGGTGGGTATGGCTATCGTTTTCGGTGCGCTTTTGGGCTTCGCGGCTGTCCGCTTTGAAGTCGAAGGGAATCCGCTCTCCGATCAAATCAATAGCATTCTTCCACAAACGCAGTGCGGCCAGTGCGGCTATCCCGGTTGCAGGCCTTACGCAGAGGCGATTGCNGAGGGTGATTCGATTAATAAGTGCCCTCCGGGTGGCGAAGATACCATCCAAGCGCTGGCAAACTTGTTGGACGTAGAGCCCGAGCCACTGGATGCAGAGCACGGTATCGAAGCCGAGCCCACCGTTGCCTTTATCCGGGAGGATGAGTGTATTGGTTGCACAAAGTGCATTCAGGCGTGTCCTGTNGATGCAATCTTNGGTGCNGCCAAACAAATGCACACCGTTATTATCGATGAGTGCACGGGCTGTGACTTGTGTGTTGAGCCCTGCCCTGTCGATTGTATNGACATGATTCCGAGNAAAGGCGGTATTCAGCATTGGTACTGGCCNCTGCCCAATGAAGNCTCCAGCGATAACCTTATTGCCACTGACAGACCTTCAGAGAATACGCCGGAGCAGGCCGCGGCATGAGGCAGATCTTTGATATCCATGGTGGCATTCATCCGCCNGAACGAAAGGAGCTTGCCGACCCAGGGTACGTTCACGAAATGCCGCTACCCTCCAAGCTGGTACTCCCTATTTCCCAGCATATCGGNNCNCCNGCAAGACCTGTTGTGGAAGTGGGTGACGCCGTAAAAGGCGGGCAAATGATTGCTGAAGCGCAGGGACCCGTCAGCGTGCCCGTTCACGCACCCAGCTCAGGCACCGTTACTGCCATTGAGTCACGTGCTGTGCCACACGCTTCTGNCTTAACCGCCACGTGTATTGAGATCAGCTTGGACGGCANCGATAGCTGGATAGACTTAAAAGGCCTTGAGGATTGGCGTGAGACACCAAAACCTGAGCTCGTCGAGCGCGTTCGTCAAGCCGGTATCGCAGGTCTCGGCGGTGCAGGATTCCCCACGGCCATTAAGCTCGCCTCCGACCGTGAGCTCAGTATTCACACGCTGATCATTAACGGCACAGAATGCGAGCCTTACATCTCGGCGGACGATACCGTCATGCAGTGTTGTGCGCGCGAGATTGTTGAGGGAGCGGAGATACTCGCTCACATGGTTGGCGCACAGAACATCATTCTCGCTGTCGAGGACAACAAGCCGGAGGCCGCTGAGGCAATGGCAAATGCCGCCCAAGCGCTTGAGATCGCCGATGTGGTGACCTTCCCGACTAAGTATCCCTCGGGCGGTGAAAAGCAGCTCATTGAGATTTTATTCGACATGCAGGTTCCCTCGGGCGGCATCCCCGCTGACATTGGGATCCTGTGCCAAAACCCGAGTACGGCTGTTGCGGTTCGCGATGCACTGATTGACGGTAAGCCCCTGACAGATCGGATTACGACCGTGACGGGCATGTCATTGAAAAAACCTGGCAACCGCCGCGTCATGCTGGGAACGCCTATTCGTGAACTGCTCAATGAGGCGGCCTTTGATGCCGAGACGGCTGATCGGGTCATTCATGGTGGCCCCATGATGGGCTTTGCAGTGACTGACCTCGACATGCCGGTGGTAAAGATTACCAACTGCATACTGGCGCCAACGCGCACCGAGATACCCTCTCCACAGCCACAACAGGCCTGTATTCGTTGTGGTATGTGTGCCGAGGCTTGCCCGGCATCGCTCCTACCGCAACAACTGTATTGGTATGCACGCGCCAAAGATAACGAGCAACTTGAGCGACATAACCTACTCGACTGTATCGAATGTGGGGCGTGTGCCTACGTGTGTCCAAGCCATATTCCGTTAGTTCAATATTATCGCTCGGCAAAAGGTGCGATTCGGGAGGCCGCAAATGAAAAAGTACGGTCCGACAACTCGCGTTTACGGTTCGAAGCGCGTCAAGAACGTTTAGAACGAGAAGCGGCCGCAAAAGAAGCGAAACGTGCAGCCAGAAAAGCGGCCGCCGAAGCGCGCGCAAAATCGGGAGATGATCCGGTCCAAGCGGCCATCGAGCGTGCAAAGGCGAAAAAAGCCAGTCAGGAGGCAGAGCAATGAGCCTCATGCATGTCTCATCGCCTCACGTACACAAGCCTGTAACATCGGTTGAACAGGTCATGAAGCAGGTCTTACTTGCGACAGTTCCTGGCGTTCTTGCACTCACCTGGTTTTTTGGTCCCGGTACACTTGTGAACATCGTGTTTGGTTCTATGTTGGCTCTGGGATTCGAAGCTTGGGCGCTGTGGTTACGAGGTAAAGACTTTAAGTCGCCGCTCAAAGACCACAGTGTCATCGTAACGGCAACGCTGCTTTGTATTGCACTGCCTCCCTATGCGCCTTGGTGGTTAGTGGCGGTTGGAATAGGCGTTTCAGTTTTGCTGGGTAAGCATGTATTCGGTGGGCTGGGATACAACCCCTTTAACCCGGCAATGGTGGGATATGTCGTCTTGCTGGTGTCATTCCCTTTGCAAATGAGCTCCTGGACAGAACCCCGCGGGGTTGGCGAGGTCCCGGGACTTGTCGATGCCCTAACCGCGCTCTTTTTGCCAGCAAGCTTCGACGGTGTGACGGCAGCGACGCCGCTGGACCTGTTCCGACAAAACGCGGGCATGCTCTTTGATGATCTAATGATGTCAAAAACGGAGCTTGCAGGTCCCATCGCGGGAGTTGGGTGGGATATCGTCAATCTCGCCTTCCTCGCCGGCGGCATCTGGCTGCTTCGCCACCGTATTTTTACCTGGCATGCACCTGTGGGCATGCTGAGTGCACTCACTATTTGCGCCCTGTTGGGCTTTGATGAGGGTAGCTCTACCGGTGGGGGCTCTGTCCTGTTCCATCTGTTCAGTGGCGCTACAATGTTCGGCGCGTTCTTCATTATCACGGATCCTGTCAGTTCAGCCGTCTCGAACCGAGGTCGACTCATATTTGGCGCAGGTGTGGGTGTATTGGTCTATCTCATACGCGTAAATGGCAATTACCCCGATGCTGTCGCATTTGGCGTGCTGTTGCTTAACTTTGCCGCACCGTTTATCGATCAATACACACAGCCCAAGGTATACGGCACCACAAAAATTGAGGTCGACGAGTGAGAACGGTTATTTCGAGCCTGATTGGTGCCGCGCTTCTCGCTGCTTTTGCCGCGGTCGGGTCGGGATTAATCAGCGGCGTCTACGAGCAGACCAAGGCGCCTATTGCCGCAGCCGAGCGCGCCGCAGAAGCGCGACAACTGCTAGAGATTTTTCCCACTGTTTCTCACGATAACCAATTAATCGACGATACTTTCAATCTCGACGCAGATGGGCCTTTGCTAGCGCTGCGCGAACAAACATCAGGGTATCGAGCTCGCAAGAACGGTGAGGTCGCAGGTGTGATTCTTCCTGTCACTGCACGCGACGGTTACAGTGGTGACATACGGTTACTGGTCGGTGTCTACCGGTCAGGGAAGGTTGCGGGCGTTCGTGTACTGAGCCACCGGGAAACGCCAGGACTCGGTGATAAAGTTGAGCTTAAAAAGTCACCTTGGATTTTGTCGTTCGACAACAAAACCTTGGTAAACCCCTCGCCAGAGCGATGGGCTGTCGTCAAGGATGGCGGTGAATTCGACGCGTTTACGGGAGCGACCGTCACGCCTCGCGCTGTCGTTTCCGCCGTCAAAAGTGCCTTGGAATATGCACAAACCCATAAACAGGACCTATTCGAACTCGTCGAAGAGGATGCATCATGAGCACCCAAAGCTATCGCCAGATCACCCACAATGGACTGTGGAAAAACAATCCAGCGTTGGTGCAGTTACTAGGACTCTGCCCTCTACTTGCCGTCACTGCGAGTGTGGTCAACGCATTGGGGCTTGCAGCGGCGACGCTATTTGTCTTGGTCACTTCCAACTTGTGCGTATCACTCATTAGAAACGTCGTCACAGAGTCGATCCGTCTTCCGGCTTTTGTGCTTATCATCGCCGCCGCGGTGACCGGCACGGAACTGCTGATGCAAGCCTACGCGTATGAGCTTTATCAGATTCTGGGTATTTTCTTGCCGCTTATTACAACCAACTGCGTCATCCTCGGTCGCGCAGATGCCTTTGCCGCTAAAAACCCTGTCGCACCGGCTGTCGCTGACGGATTCATGATGGGCATGGGGTTTGGCTTGGTACTGGTAGTAATTCGCTTTGTCAAGATTACGTCTGGCTTGTTCCTTAGCCATCTCGGCTTTTTCACTGCGCTTGTTATACTCAGCCTTTGCGTGTTGTTCGGCTTTCATTAACCGATCTGCTTCTAGCTTGGCTTTGTTTTGTTGCTGAGTCGCGTTAATAGTTTGTT
>NZIJ01000082.1 GCA_002689915.1 Halieaceae bacterium
CGTATATGTCACGCATTGAAAAGCAGGTGCTGCCCTCCGGCCCTGAGAAAATCGATGCACTACTCCGGCAGGCCGAGTGGCATCAATATGCGCTCTTAGAAGATATGGATGAGGAAGAAGCGATCCAAGCAAGAATGGGGAAAGCGTGGAATTTCTATCGCAGAGCACTCAATGAATCGGTTGCCACCTATGGCGAAAACTCCGAGGAGTTGCTACCGGCACTCCACGGTATGGTGCGAGCGCAATATCTCCTTGCCGGCCACCAAGGCGTGGGCGCCGCTATGCCGGGCAAAATGCGGCGCGAGCGCACCTCGGCCAGCCAATCTAAAAGCTCCTTCAAACGAGGCATCTCACTATTAATAGCCATGCAACAGCTCAATCGCGATCGATTGAAGGTCAGCCGGGAAGCTCAGGCTGAAGACCTTGTTCGCATGGGTGATTGGGCTTGGTGGACCGGCAATCGCACGTTTGCACTCGAGTTCTACGGCGACGCCATCAAACTGGCCAATGGAGAGGTGTTAAATCGAGGACCTGAAGCAAATGCTGAGCTCGCAGATGCCGAAGCTGTAAAAAACGCCTTGGCTGCTACTGATGCTGCGGATGGTGGGCCCACGGTGGAGAACCCTGATCCAGAAAACACTGACCCAGAAAACACTGACCCAGAAGACACTGATCCAGAAGAGAAAGCGTCTCAAACCGAGCGTGCGGCAGACCTCGCCTCGAATGACGATAGCACCTCAGTCGACACAACTAATGCCATAGACGGCACCTTGTCAGCCTCTACCGTAACTCAGGGGGAGACCCTCGATGAGGTCGCTTATGCTGAACCCACTCGCACACACACTGACAAAAATACGGATTCAACGGTCAGAGCGGCTGAAGAGATGAACCTCGCAACCGATGAGGCGCCCGATCAAATAGCAAAGACCGCGCCTGAGACAGCGGATGACGATCCAGCGACACAAACCTTCCCCACGTTCCGTATATTAGAAGCACCCGTGCCATTACCGGCAATTGAAGGATTCGGCCCAGTGCTCAAGGTAAAGACAGAGCCCGCCACCGAGGCCGACCTTATTGTGACTTTTACCGTTAACGCTAACGGTAAAGTTGATAACCTAGAGCGCGTGCAGGTGCCTGTCACGAATACTAGGCGCAGTCCCGACCGGGTCTTGAGAAGACTGCGACGACTGCGATTTAGGCCCGTCTTTGAGGCCGGTGAACCCGTGGAGAGCGCACCCATTACCTGGGTATTTGGCCCTGAACATTGGGCATCGCCCTACGATTCGACCACAGAGGTTTCAACATGAATGGACAGTTTCTGAAATGGTTTCCCGCGGCCGTCGTATCCTTACCCCTCATTGCCGGTTGTCCGTCTGCCAGTATGCCAACTACGCCGTCGACACCTTCAATGCCATCGGCCTCAATGCCCTCGCCAAGCAGCTCAGGATCGAGTGGCTCATCCGGCAGCCGCTCTTCGAGTAGCAGTTCCTCGAGCAGCACGAGTGGCGGTGGCGCAAGCTCATCTTCCAGTGGATCCTCGGGTGGTGCCGCCGGCAGTTCAAGCAGCTCCTCTGGGAATTCCTCAGGAGGCGGCAACAGTTCAGGCGGAGGTATGCCTAGTGGTGGTGCAGCGTCTGGCGGTGGGATGCCGGGGAGCTCTGCACCCAGCGGTGGTGCCTCAGGAGATCAAAGTGCAGGCACCGGCGGGGGATCATCGGCCGGGCAAACAGCAGGGGGAAGTGGCAGTTCGGGTCCAGGTACTTCAGGAGGTGATCCCGGCTTCGGTGACGCCGCGGGTGGTGATCTATCGCTGCCAAGCTTAGTGGATGAACAACCTACCTATAGCAGCGCTTCAGCGAGCCCTGGCGAGCCGGGTGAATCCGCAGATGGGTCAAGTGGTTCTGGTTCAGGTTCAGGTTCAGGTTCAGGTTCAGGTTCACAATCGAGTGACGGACAAGGTGGGCAATCGTCACAGGGCAGTGGCCCACAGGGCAGTCAAACCGGCAGCTCGGGCGGATCACCGTCTGCCGCAGCGGGAGGCACCGTGGTGGCGTCCGGAACCGAAGGCACTGGGACGCGTGCCCAGGGTGGACTAGAGCCCGACTGGGGTAGCGATCCAATGACGACGGCCGAACGAGTGGCTGTTCTCGATCGCCAGCTAGAAGCCAGTACAGGTGTTTTTGACGCCATCATAAGAGAAGAGCAACGACAGCAACGCTCAAGCCGTCGAGAACAAGGTAATCAGTCGCAAAGCACCGGTGGCTCAGGAACTGAGAGCGCATCGGGTGGTCGAAATCCTTATGAAGCATCTGACGACGGTGGTTATGGGTCGGTGGGGGGTGGAATTGGTGGTCGCTCAGGTGGCGCGCCCGAGAACCCAGCAGTCTTCGAAGCGCCCGAGGACATCCCCTCTGGTAATGACGACGACATTGTTGCACGGCAGCTCCGTGAGGCAGCCATGCGTGAAGCTGACCCCGAGGTCAGAGAGGCACTCTGGAACGAGTATCGAAAATACAAAGGCATAGAGATACCAAAAGAATGATGCATCGCTGGGTCACACTGTTCGCGCTTATCGGACTCCTATCTGGCTGTGTTACTCAGACGGTGAAGACGACGTCTGTGCCAACACTTGCGACCTACGAAAGCGAGCTTTCAAGTGATGAAATCCTCGATATTGCCGTGGCTGTGTTCGATCCAGGCATCTCAGAAACCGAGATCAATGACAGCATATACCCCGAAATACGGCGCGCTGAAGCAACCTTCATGGCACGTGAGCTCGCTTTGGTTCTTGACGATCAGGGCGTGTGGGGCGCCAGTCGCGTAGTACCATCTGCAGATTATATAAGCGATATTGTTATAGCGGGCACCATTGAGCAGTCAGATGGCGAGTCACTTGTCCTCAACATTCAAGCACGCGATGCGCGCGGGGGCCTTTGGCTCAATAAAGCCTACTCCGGCTCGACGAGTCGATATGCCTACCAGCAAACGCAGCGGGTTAAGCGAGACCCATTCCTGGGTGTGTATCGCAAAATTGCCAACGACCTCATTCGGACCTTTAAGGCGCTCTCCAGAGAGGAGCGTCTCGCTATACGAGATGTAGCGCGCCTGAAGTTCGCCCAGAGTTTTGCGCCCAAGGCGTTTAGTGGTTATTTGAAAACAGATGAATCAAACATCACGCGGGCCATTCGCTTGCCGGCTGAGAGTGACCCCATGATGGCGCGCATTAGTGCCATCCAGCAGCGTAATCACGTATTCGTCGATACACTCCAAGGCCACTATGACAATTTTTCAGGCAGCATGGAGGCGCCCTACAATGAGTGGCGACGTCTGAGCTACGACGAAACAGTCGCATTACGCGAGCTTGAGCAAGAGGCAAGAACGCAGCTGATTGTCGGTGGGCTATCGCTGTTAGCCGGTGTAGCTGCAGCCACTTCCGACGATAGAGAGACAAGAACAGCCGGCGCAGTGGGGATCTATGCAGGCGGCAGTCTGGTCAAGAGTGGCCTCGAGCGCCGAGCTGAAGCCAAAATCCATTCACTTGCCCTGGAAGAACTGGGGCAATCCTTGGAAGCCGAGATAACGCCGCAAGTCATTGAGCTAGAGGATCGAACAGTGCAGCTATCGGGTAGCATTGAAGACCAATACAGTCAGTGGCGAGAGATCTTAAGCGACATTTACGCGGCGGAAATCGCTGACTTACCATCGTCTCTCGACCAGCCCTCGTCGTAGCCATAGGTATAACCGGTATGTCTAAAGACAGCGACGAAGCGTTGCGAGCCACGAGCTTTGACCCAAAGCCAAACGCCTCGCCAATGCAAACCGAGGTGCCCGCATCGCCTCAGCGTGGTGTATGGATAGCAGGCGTTATCGGTATCATTCTCCTCGGTTTTGTCGTCTTTGTATTGCCGCCACGAACGCCCGCCCCCCTGCCGTTAGCTTCGTCCAATGATCCCGCTTCACAGGGAATACAAGTACCCAATCGAACGGGGCTGGATAGCACCAGCCAGACAGAAGAGCGAAGCCCCTTCTCAGAGGCTCAAATGGCGAAGTCCCGCCGAGCCGCGCAGGAAGCACTGCAAGGACTATTAGAGACTCAAGCTCGCCTCGAAGCCCGGGCCGTCAATGAATGGGCAGACAGTGAGTTCAACGAGGCGACCACCTTTGCCATCGACGGCGATCAGTCATATCGAGAACAAGATTTTGCTGAGGCAGAAATAAACTACCAAAGAGCACAGTCCGCGCTCGATGCGCTGGAGGCGCGGTTACCGGATGAAGTCTCTGAGAGACTGGCTACTTTATTAAATATGATCGAAACCGGTCAGGCCGAGGGCGCAAACAGGCTGGGTATTATCCTGCTGCAGATGGCACCCGACAGCCTTGATGTAATTGATGCCACAGCGCGGGTACCGAGTATTCCCGAAGTCGTCGCGCTCATTGATCAAGCCAGTGCGCTCTATTCTGACCGCGCCTTCGGTGAGGCACTCGGCAAAATCCAAGCAGCAATTGAACTCGACCCTCCCCATAAGCGCTTGCAGGCCATTGCCAAAGCCTATCGCAATGCACTGACCAACCAGCAATTCCTCACCGCTATGACCCGCGGATTCGAAGCACTCGAGGTCAGCGATTTTGATACGGCACGAGCTGCCTTCAAAGGAGCCGCAAAGCTCAAGCCGGCTGATGAATCCCCGCGCGTGGCGCTCGATCAAACCAGAGAAGCCGAAATACTGAGGTCGCTCAATCGCTTCATTAACACGGCAGCGAAGCAGGAGGCGAGTGAAAGCTGGGCATCAGCATCTGAGACCTACCGAGATGCCTTAGCGCTTGATCCCAGCCTGGTTCAGGCCTCGGAGGGACTTGCGAGAACAGAGCCGATGGCAGACCTCTTCTTACGACTAGACGCCATTGTCGAAAAACCGGCAAGGCTTGTGGACCCCACCATTTTGGGCGATGCGCAAACAACGGTCAGGGAGGCGAACGCGGCGCTGAATATGGCAGACAACATGCCTAAATTACAGGCGCTAGGGTCCAAGGCTCAAGACATCGTTCAGAATGCGAGTACCCCTCTTCCCGTCACTATCCTCTCTGATGGCGAGACCGAAATTACCCTAAAGCGGGTAGCACGACTCGGCACTGTCACGTCCCGCGTCGTGTCGCTAAGACCCGGTCAGTATCAATTGCTAGGAAGTCGAAATGGCTACCGTGATGTATTGGTAACATTAAACGTCGGGATGAATCGCGAAAATACAGTCGACATCCGTTGNACGGAGGCAATTCGCCGCTGATGACAGAGCAGCAAACACCGCAGGAACGCCTNGCNGCANCCACCTTTGAGCCGCGACAAGCGGTTATCGTGGAAAAGACANCCAAGTTGCAACCGCGCNTAGTAGTACTCGCNCTAGGTACACTGGTGTTGGCCTATGCACTCTTTTTCCTTTTGACCGCTAAATCTGTCGCCGTAACATCTGAAACGGTTACGCCAATTGATATCAACGTCGGTGGACTCGCCCTGCCCTTTGGCGATCGGCTACTAATCCGACCCGGGTCCTACCCGCTAACCATCACAGCCGACGGCTACTCTCCGTTTCAAGGCACGTTGGAGGTCGATTCAGCCGACGTCCAGAACCGCGTGGTGAACCTCATACCCCTACCGGGTACGTTAATCATTGAGACGCAACCAACTGGGGCAACGGCAGTCATTGATGGGCAGGTAGCCGGTGTCACGCCACTTACCCTAGAAGGTGTGGCTGCTGGCGATGTCGCATTTAAGCTCTCTGCCGACCGTTATCTCGATTTCGAGGGCGTAATCACCCTCGAAGGGCGCGGCATCACGCAGCGATACAGCCAAGACTTGGTGCCCGGTTGGGCGCGCGTGACAGTTGACGCCATACCAGAGCGGGCCAGGTTTCAAATTGACGAACAGCCCATCACTCAGACCAACGGTGTCATCGAAGTGATGGCGGGTGAACAGCAACTGTTAATCAGCGCACCGGGTTATGTCAGCCAAATAATCGAGGTCAACGCGATAGCGAATACAGATCTAGACTTGGGCACCGTGGAGCTCGTTGCGGCCGAGGGCACTCTGAGTTTGACCTCAACACCCAGCGGAGCCTCTGTAACGCGCGATGGTCAATTTATCGGCATCACGCCTGTCGATATTGCTATGTCGCCTGATGTTAATCACCTGATTGTCTTGCGACGTGCTGGGTATCAACCAAGTGAATTTCGATCCTCCCTGGGGAAAGGCGCCACCGAACGCAGAGCCCTGACACTCACCCCCACGTTGGGAGATGTCTCACTTCAAATAACACCGTCAATAGCGCGTGTATCGGTTAACGGTTCTGACCGAGGAGCAGGCAGCACGACGTTATCGCTGCCCAGTATCGAGCAGACGATTACTGTCAGTGCGCCTGGATACGCAAGTGTTGAACGAAAGGTAACGCCACGAGCAGGCCTCGCGCAGCGTCTAAAAATCGATTTATTGACCGAAGAAGAAGCAAGAAAAGCCGCTATTAAGCCTCAGCTCTTGTCCTCGCTTGGCCAGTCATTACTGCTGATAGACCCCCAAGTCGAGGCCGTCAACGAATTCACCATGGGTGCGCCCCGTCGTGATGCTGGACGCGGCGCCAACGAAGTAGAGCGCACGATTCGCTTAACGCGTGCCTTTTATCTCGCCACAACGGAAGTCACCAATGCGCAGTTTCGCCAGTTCACCGCGGATCACAATTCAGGACAAGCCGGCGGCAAGAGTTTAAATCGGGAGCATCAGCCCGCCGTTGATCTGTCATGGCAGCAAGCGGCCAGTTTCTGCAATTGGTTAAGCGCACGCGAGGGCTTAGAGCCGTTTTACAAAGAGCGCGACGGCATCATTATCGGCTTTGACGAGAAAAGTATCGGTTATCGCCTTCCCAGTGAGGCCGAATGGGCCTATGCAAGTCGTATACACGATACTGATATTTGGCGATTCGCCTGGGGAGATGCCTGGCCACCTGCAAATAACAGTGCCAATTTGGCGGATGGCTCCTCGGCAATCGTGACAGGTCGGATACTCAATGGTTACTCTGATGGTGCGATTGTCAGTTCCGAAGTGGGTAAATTTCCTGCTAATCCCAGAGGTTTATATGATCTTGGGGGAAATGTGTCGGAATGGGTAAATGATGTTTATCGAATTCCTGTCCCGGGGGAGGCCGTAGAAGAAAACCCGCTGGGAGATGATCAGGGCGATAATTTTACAATTCGAGGCGCAAGTTGGAGTCTGAGTCGATTGAGAGAGCTCAGGCTGACCTACAGAGATTATGGCGAGCGCGGTAGAGATGATGTCGGATTCAGGGTGGCCAGATATGCCGAATAAACACATTGTGATGTTAAGTATTTTCTTGGCGACAGCCGCAGCCGCCATTGGGCAGGAGGGTTCGCCCGCGACCGAATCGGAATCACCCGTCGAGACCCCAGCCGCCGCCTCAACAAATGATACTGATGACGAAATATCAGATGAAGTTCAGACACAAGCGCTTGAAAGCACGAGCACGCAGGACTCCAACGCCACCGAGCCAGAGATGAGCTCCGGCGAAACGAATAGTGCTGCCGACCGATATCGTCCGACCGAACGAATCTCGGAAGATCGATCCGTGTCGTTTCCGATCGACATATGAGAACAACTGCCATGAATAAATCGAGACTGCCTTCCGAATTTGCTTTTCAGGTCCTGGCTTTATTGGCCGCGGTGATCGTCGTGCACGCTTTTTACGTGGGATTGATTAGGCCCTCGGCCGATGCGCAGCTCGTCGCACAAGCTGCGCTTCAAGCCTCGGGTGAGGCCTTTGTGCCAGAGCGCTCGCTGTTCGTCGTCATTCGAGATTTCGAACAAGAAGCGTGTTTCATTCTCATGATCTGGGCACTTGCGATCATGAGTCTCAAAGCCTGGTCGACCCGACAAGAAGCCGCGATGCTTGAGCGAAACCTTATACAAGTAACCGAAGGCACAACGCTTTTGCCTCAGGACGCGCGTAACTACGCTCGAGCCATCGAGGCTCTGCCTGAAACGGAACAGGATCTCCTGCTACCTAGGACCTTACTGAATGCACTGAGTCGTTTCTCTACCACCGCAAGCATACCCGCGGTGTCTGAGGCTGTACGTGAGCAATGCGACATTGAAGCGGATAAGCTGGATTCCGAATTATCGATGGTGCGGTACATCAGCTGGGCGATCCCGTCGATTGGATTTATTGGAACAGTTCGCGGTATTGGTGATGCACTAGGGCAGGCTTACAAGGCCGTAGAGGGTGATATTTCGGGCGTCACAGTCAGCCTTGGTGTCGCCTTCAACAGTACGTTCGTCGCTCTGGTCCTATCAATCATCATCATGTTTGCGCTGCACCAGCTGCAGTTGTCGCAAGAACGCCTTGTCCTAAGAACGCAGCGTTACACCGACAAGCAACTCATACGACACTTGGCTGCACCCAAATGAGTCATATCCTTCTCGATATTACGGACTCCCAAATTACGTTGACCTCGGGTAGCACTGTCATCGCGTCACCCGGTGCGGCACTGGCCTCAAGCGACGGACGACTCGTGTTTGGACACGTGGTACTCGAAGAGTTAAAGCGTCGTCCACTGGAAACACGAACCGACTTCTGGTCGCAGCTATCAACCGTATCGCTTACTTCTGAGTTTGCGGGAGCCCGGCATAGCGCTGACCTTGTCTATGAGCATCTCAAATTCATTTTTAACGAAGCAGAGCGCGAAATGGGTGAGATCACCCATCTTTCAGTGATCGCCCCCTCAAGTCTGAGCCAAGCCCAGCTAGAGCTGCTCCTTGGCATCATGAATGCGCTCGGCAAAACGCCTGCTTCCATTTCAGATCGTGCACTGCTGCATCAGCACGCTACGGGAAAGGCCGGGGTCCATTTGGATCTTCAATGGCGGCAACTCATAGTCACCGAGGTCAACCTCGATCAGGGTCAGCTCACAGTAGGGAAATCGACGTCCATGCCCGGGCTTGGTTATCTGGATCTTTTAGAACAATGTCTCGAGTACTGTGCGGATATGTGTGTGGAACAGACGCGGTTTGATCCAAGGCGCAGCGCAGAAGCTGAGCAAAATCTATTTAATGCCATTCCGGGTGCATTCGAAACCCTCAAACACGCTGAGGAAGCCGCGCTCTCGGTTAATGGCTACGAATTTAAGGTCGCGCGCAGTGGTTTAACGTTCATAGGTACGCAAGTGATGACAGCCGTTGAGAGCGCTCCGGGAGCATTGAGCGTTGACGGTCTGTTGGCCAATCTCCCAGGCATTCGATTTGACTACGCTGCCGATCTACAAAGCCTTACAAAAGCATCAGATCACATTCTCAGTACACGGGGCACTGATGCTCCGCTGTCTCGTATTAGCAGCACTAACGCTCCTTCACAGGAGGTGGATGTCTCTGAGTCCCCCGAGCTTAGGGAATCAACGCACCGTCCAGACGCAAGCAATGAGCCTACGCTTGACTCCACAGTCCCTACCCATATTTTGATCAATTCGCAGGCGTACTCGATCACAAATCAGAGTCCTGAGTCGCAGGCCTTCGGTCTTATCGCCGGCCCTGATCGCGTTTACGTTTCAGATGCGTTTAGAAACCGGGTGAATGTGCTGTCTACCCAAAGCTCACATGAGCAACTGTACGCGGGCTGTCGCCTCTATCGTGACGATGGTTTCGAGGCCCTACTGATTCGTGTTGAAAGCTAACCAATGGCGCGCCGGAAGCGACAAACCACTACCTTTAGTCTGAGCTTTTTGGACATCATGTCCTGCGGATTTGGTGCTGTCGTTCTGGTGTTTCTTATTATCGATCACTCAATTGAGATTCAAATCCAATCGGTAAACGCCGAAGTGCTCTCCGAAGTAGATCTGCTCGAGGAGGACATTCGAGAGGGCGAGGAAGGTCTGGTAAAGCTTCGAAATGCCGTCAGCAGCTCCGATTTCGATATTGTTGAAGCACAAGGTCGTGCGCGAATCGTGACCGAAGAGCTAAATCGGCTGGAGGCATTGATAGCCTCGCTCGAAGAATCCGATGTAAGCAAAACCACTGACCTCGATGCGCTGAAAGCCGAAATTAATTCGCTCGAGGAGCGTATCCAGCAATTGCGTGAAGCGGCGGAGGCTGACGGGGGTGCGAGTGCTCGGGAGTTTCAGGGCGAGGGCAATCGCCAATATCTGACAGGACTGAAACTCGGCGGTAATCGCATCGCTATTTTGTTAGATGTGTCGGCGAGCATGCTCGCACCCGAGGTAGTGAACGTGATCCGAATACGAAATCAATCGGAGGCGATCCAGCGTTCTGCGCGAAAATGGGTACAAGCACTCGACGTGGTCGATTGGCTAACGGCGCAACTCCCAACAGGGTCTCGTTATCAAATCATACTGTTCAACACACAAGCGCAGTTCGCCCTTCCCGAGACCAAAGGTCGATGGTTGGAGGTCGCAGACGGCGAACAAATCGAACGCGTTGTCGATACTGTGAGAGAAACGCTACCAACGGGTGGCACCTCGCTGCACAACGCTTTTGGCTTCTTACAGGAACTCGACAGCCAGCCTGACAACATCTTCCTCATTACGGACGGGCTGCCGACACAGGGCCAATCTGCACCGAGGCGCAACACAGTGTCAGGGCCTGCGCGTCTAAAACACTATCGCGATGCGCTCAGAAAGTTACCCAGTAATGTACCGGTAAATGTCGTGCTATCTCCCATGGAGGGCGACCCGGCTGCCGCGTCGGAATTCTGGAAGCTCGCGCAAGAAACGGGCGGTAGCTTCATGGCACCTGCCGAGGATTGGCCATAATGCCTAAAAGACGACCGGCACCTGAAATCTCCCTTTCCTTCCTCGACGTTATTTGCTGCGGGTTTGGTGCCGTGATTCTTCTACTGATGATTACCAAAACCGTTGAACCACAGGTCCTTGAAGAATCAACAGTCATTGCGGAAGGCCGCGTTGCTGAGCTCACAGAGCAGCTCTTTGAAATCCGCGGTGAAACAACCGTGCTTAATCGAGATCTTGCGGCCAAGCAGGAACAAATTTCGGAGTTTGAAGAGCAGATTGCCATTTTGCAGGGCGCGCTCGCCTCGTCAAAATCCCGCTACGATTCACTTCAGACTACGCGCAATGCGAACAGCATCGTTGAAGCACAATTAGCAATAGCTCGACAAGAACTAAGCGAAGAGGAAGAGCGTCTCTTGGGTCGTGACGCCGAGCGAAAGAACCAACTAATCGGGGGTATCCCGGTAGACAGCGAATACATCATTTTTATCATTGATACCTCGGGTTCCATGTTCTCNTANGCCTGGGATCGCATGCTGAGAGAGATGGAGGCNACGCTCAATATTTACCCTAACGTCAAGGGCATTCAGGTCATGAACGATATGGGTAATTACNTATTTAGTCGTTACGCNGGNCAGTGGATTCCNGACACACCNGCAAGGCGACAGCTCATCTTGCGTAATCTTGCNAACTGGAATGCCTTTTCNAACTCNTCACCCGTTGAGGGCATCACNCAAGCAGTGCGCTCGTTTTATGACCGNGACAAAAAGATTTCGATTTATGTCTTTGGCGATGAGTTCACAGGGCGCTCGATCGAAGACGTCGTCTTAACAGTAGATAAGCTCAATGCGGAGGCACGAACGGGAGAGCGTCGCGTGCGCATCCATGCGGTCGGGTTCCCCGTACAGTTCATACGCCCNCCTGAANTGCAGGATACGGGCATTCGATTTGCTACACTCATGCGAGAACTGACTCATCGNAATGGTGGAACGTTTGTTGGACTCAACGACTTTAGGCCGTAGGGCCAAAAGCGCNTTAGCGCTACTCTGTCTCATGANCTTGGCGGCTTGCAGCAGCCGAGAGGTCATCGTCGAGGGTAGCTTTCCGACACCCGTTGTTGACCCACTTCCCGTGTCNGTTGGTGTGCTCTTCACCAAGGANTTTCGCGAGCACGAGCTTGTCGACGACGCTACAGGCCGCGGTGAGGCCAGCTGGCGGGTGAGTACGGGCCTTGCACAAGTTAACTTTTGGTCAACTCTCCTACCCGCATTTTTCCAGAATGTGGTTTTNATAGAGAACTATGAGGATCTCAACACCTANGACGTTGATGCCGTTCTCATTCCTGAAGTCACCGATGTCCAATACGCCATNCCGCTNTACACCAANGTNAAGGTNTANGAGATNTGGATGCGTTATCAACTNTCNCTNGTGGANCCNNNNCANCTCAAAGACGANGAAAATCAANNNATNNNNACNGANAATGCNCAGNCNTTTNNNCAGTGGCCNCTNACNGCCTATGGNAANACNCCNACNGCANTTCTTACAAAGNGANACNGANGCNGTNAATGAGGCCGCTGTNATGGCNCTNNGAGANGCNGGCGCNAACTTCATCACCAGTTTTGGTCGCGTACCGGGCGTCGTAGCATGGGTCCAAAAGTCCNAGGAGGCCCAATGATGCGCTTTTGTGTGTGCCTAATGGCAGTCACTTCGTTGTTGGGTGGCTGTGTNACNGCGAATGTNGACGAGATGACCTTTGATGCGCCCGTTGCCGGCATGGGNGAAGGCACCATCGTTATATTAGGNCGTCGNCACGCACCCGATTATGANACCGAGCCAGACTTCATTGATTGTATTGGGGGACATGTTAGTCGCGGCGACACCGGCATCAGCGTGATTCCCGANCGTCAGTTTATCGACTCGCTTTATCCCTGGTTCGAACCCCGTACGGCGCCCCTGAGTATCGAGAGTGTCGACCGCTTAATGGCGCTGCCCAGCGTTGCTGACAAACTGGGCGAGCTAGACCTGCAGTACATGATTTGGATTGATGGNCGAACCGAGGACACAAACAGTAGCGGTTCGATGACTTGCGGTGTAGGACCGACAGGNGCTGGATGTTTTGGCTTTGGAACGTGGGGNACCGANTCTGAATACGAAGCCACGATATGGAACTTCGGCGACGGATCTGAAGTCGGTCGTATGAGCGCNCAAACAAGNGGGCANAGTTATATGCCCGCCGTGGTTGTTCCCATTCCCATCATTGCTCCCGTGCAGGACACCGCCTGTGAGAGTTTAGGCAGTCAACTACTTCAGTATTTGTCAGCGGAGTCTTAATTCNTGACCCGATTACTCACCGTATTGCTGACCGCGATTTTCCTTGNNAGCTGTGCGGGATCATCTACGGTTACGGTCGGNGGTAGGCCGGTCAGCATCCCCAAAAAGGCCGCAGATGAACATGAGAAACTGATTGAGAATGTTGGTATTTATGACGANCCAAAACTCAANNCCTACGTTNACGAAATAGCCCANAGACTCGTCGCCAANTCGAGCTTAGCCGACGAAGAATTCACCTTCACCCTGCTCGATTCGCCGGATATCAATGCCTTTGCTCTGCCGGGCGGGATGATTTACATCAACCGTGGGCTATTGGCTTACCTCAATACTGAAGCAGAACTTGCAGGNGTTATTGCGCACGAGATTGCCCACATCACCGAGCGGCATCACGCTAGAAGACGTACNCANCAGCTCACGACGCAGGCCGTCGCAGTTTCCGCTCTGATCCTTACCCGATCNGGGGATCTTTACGATGCNACGAACATGTACGGTGCGGAATTGGTCTCNGGCTTCGGTCGGGAAATGGAGCTAGAAGCGGACGCTGANGGCGCCGAGATTATGCANAAAAGCGGNTATGACGCCGATGCACTGTTATCGGTAATTGGCGTTCTTAAAGATCAAGAGCGCNANCGAAAGGCCGCCGCCAAAGCCGCGGGTAAACCCTCCGGCACCTATCACGGTCTCTACGCCAGTCATCCACGTAATGACCTTCGCCTGCAAACCGTTATCAAAACNGCCAANACACTCGANTTTGACACCATGGCNGATGATCCTGAGCTACCGGGTCGATTCAGACGGGAAACCCAGGGCATGGTGGTCGGTGCCAGCGCCGAGGCNCANAGCGACCCACTGCGCTACTACCACAATAAACTCGACTTCACGTTCGAGCACCCGGAGGGCTGGAANGTCACCGCNAATACACGCGAGATCGTGGCNCGGGCGCCTGACTCCGATGCTGCTTTGACAATAAANATTGCAAAGATTGATCCCGAGACAGANCCAACAGCCGCGCTACCAACCCTCGCAACCGGCGAAGTGAGTCAACAAGAAGAAATTGAGAACCAAGGCCTCAAAGGAGCGACGGGGCTGGCAAGTGCNGGCGGTGTTCAAAAGCGACTCGGCATTGTTGATTACCGTTTTCGCTACCTCTTTGAGGGTGAGTCATCAGACTTTGCAGGGTCCGATGACGCCTTTAAGAAAATAATCACCTCGTTTCGCCCCTTGTTTCCCAAGGAGAAGAAACGGGGTGAGAGTCTCACATTAACCTATGTGCAGGTGCCTCGCGGTGCGACGTTCGCCTCGCTAAGTACCGGCATCCGTATCCCCGATGCAGAAAATCAGCTCCGCCTTATCAATGGTTACTACCCAGGTGGTGAGCCACGTACCGGTGACTGGATAAAAGTTCTGCGCTAACCCCTCCACTTTTTTGCCCTGTTCGTGACATGATGGGAAAGGCACGTGGAGGGTAGATGCATGATGCTAAGAACAATAATTCAAACCATCATTTTCCTGGTTGCGGCGCCCGTTTGTGCGGCAGAAACAGTGGTCTACACCGCCAAACTCATTCGCACCATGGAGCCCGCGCTGCCCCTCGCCACGGCGGTTGCGGTAGAAAATGGCAAGGTGCTGGCGGTGGGAGACCTTGAAAGCTTAGCCCCACTCATTCGCGATCGCAGTGCTCGAATCGACCGGCAGTTCGAATCCTTCGTTATGACACCGGGACTGATAGACCCCCATGTTCATCCAACCCTTCCTGCTGTACTGACTCAGTTCCCCTTTCTCGCACCGGATGATTGGTATCTGCCAACAGGCGACTTTCCCGGAGCCACCACACCCGAGGCTTACAAGCGATCACTGACCAAACTTGTAGCTGGCCATGCTGACCCGACGATTCCGTTTGTTGTGTTTGGCTACCACCCGCTCTGGCATGGGGAGGTATGGCGTGAAGACCTTAACGACTGGTTTGGCGATGTACCGGTGATGATTTGGCACCGCTCATTTCATGAACTGATTGGTAATGACGCGGCGTGGAATGCAATTGGCGTCACAAAGGAGGACGCGGACGCGATTCACGAGGGCGCTGACTGGGAGCGAGGTCACTTTTATGAGCTGGGCCTGAGGGCTGTTTTTCCTCGCATGGGCTTTCTATTTGAGCCCGCTCGCTATATGAAAGGCATGCAGAACTTTCTCTCAATGATGCACGAGTCAGGCGTAACAACCGCCGCCGATATGGGTACAGGCATTTTCGGAAACCCTGTTGCTGAAATTCAGGCGGTAAAAGCCGCTGTGGCCAATGACCCGGTGGGTGTGCGCATTTTACTTACCCCCATCATCACCGACTTCCTCACGCGCCAGAAAACTCCAGAGCAAGCCTTAACTGAAGTCCGTGAGTGGCAAGCGATGAACGATGAGCATGTGTCAGTGGGTAATCACTTCAAGCTCATGATCGATGGCGCTATCTTTTCAGGGCTGTCTCAGATGGGTGCGCCGGGTTACCTCGACGGGCATATGGGTGTCTGGATGGTGGACGTCCCGACGCTCAAATCCTTCGCCAGAACTTTTTGGGACGCAGGATTCCAAATTCATGCGCACAGTAACGGAGATGCGGCTACGGCAAGATTTATCGATCTATTGGAATACTTGTTACACGAAAGCCCTCGGGCTGACCACCGTATGACCCTTGAGCATTTTGCCTATAGCACCGAGGATCAGAACCGAAAGTTGGCCGTGCTCGGGGCCGCCGTCTCGGCGAACCCCTATTACCACTTCATCTTGTCTGAAATGTATAGCGGCGATTGGCTCGGACCCGATAGAGGGCCTCAAATGGTGCGTTTGGGCTCACTGGAGCAGAAAAATGTACCGGTTGGATTGCACTCAGATAGCCCAATGGCGCCGCTTTCTCCGTTGACACTTATGTGGACCGCGGTAGCACGGGAAAATATCTCAGGCGATAAAACAGGTCAGGCTGAAGTCATGAGTCGCGAGGGTGCATTAAAAGCGATTACTATCGACGCGGCTTGGATTCTTGGCCTAGAAGATGAAATTGGATCGATAAGGGCCGGTAAAGCCGCTGACTTTACGATACTCGCTGACGACCCAATGACCGCACCGCTTGATACGTTACGCCACATCGACGTTGTCGGCACTGTATTTGCCGGTGAAGCCCACCGAAACTAATGAGGTAGCAATATGACATCCCTAGGGAACCCCCTACACTTTAACAACGGCTCAACCATTAAAAATCGTTTCATGTTGGCCGCGCTTACCAATCTGCAGAGCGGTACCGACGGAGTCATGAGTGACGATGAGTATCACTGGTTGACGCGTCGCGCAGAGGGGGGATTTGGACTCACCATGACCTGCGCTACATCGGTACAACATCGGGGTGTTGGCTTCCCTGGTCAGCTGGGCGCACACGATGACCTGCACCTTGAGGGCCTCAAGCGCATGGCCAGCGGCATCAAAGCCCAAGGTAGCCATGCTGTAGTGCAACTGCATCACGGCGGGATGCGTGCGATGGGAGACTATTGCGATGACACCCCTATGTGCCCCTCGGATGATGAGTCCACCAACTCGAAAGCGATGACAATTGAAGAGGTAGAGGGGTTTGTCGAGGACTGCATCGCGTCAGCCGTTCGGTGCCACAAGGCCGGTTTTGACGGTGTGCAATTGCACGGCGCTCACGGCTATCTCATCGCTCAATTTTTGAGTCCCGAGATTAATCGTAGAGACGACGCCTATGGCGGTAGTCCCGTAAAGCGCGCGAAGGTGTTGTTCGACATTATCGAGGGAATCAACGCCTCTTGTGGGCGATCCTTTAGCTTAGGGGTCCGCCTATCGCCCGAGCGCTTTGGACAACGCACGGAAGAAATACGAGATTTAGCCGGTCAATTACTTACCGATGATCGCATCGACTACCTCGATATGTCGCTCTGGGATGTATTTAAGCCGGCACACGATGAGGCGTTTGCGGGCGAGTCACTGCTTAAGGTCTTTACTGATCTGCCTCGAAAAGGTGTCGCACTGGGTGCGGCGGGTAAGTTGTACTCTGCTGGTGACTGCCAACGAGCAATAGATAGCGGCCTCGACTTTGTTTTGATCGGACGTGGAGCCGTGGTTCACGCGGACTTCCCAGCGCAGGCCATGGCAAATCCTGACTTTGCCATGCTGGAGCTACCGGTAAGTCGCCAACATCTAGCCGACCAGGGCCTAGGCCCCAAGTTCATCGACTATATGGCGTCGTGGAAAGGGTTTGTGGCAGCTTAAATCGGCCTAACCAAACTGCATATCGGCAACGAAGGGATTCGTTGCCCGCTCGCGGCCAAAGGTTGAGTCCGGTCCATGCCCGGGAACAAACTGGACGTTATCGCCGAGGGGGAAAAGCTTCTCACGAATCGAGTGAATCAACTCGTCGTGATTCCCCTTGGGAAAGTCTGTGCGGCCAATCGACCCAGCAAAGATCACATCGCCCACCCAGGCGACGTTTTGATGGCGATCGTAAAATACAACGTGCCCCGGGGTGTGCCCTGGGCAATGAATCACAGCAAGCTCTAAGTTGCCCACGGAAACGGTATCCCCATCAACCAACCAGCGGTCTGGCTCAAAAGCCTCGGCGGATGGGAAACCGGACATCTCACACCACTTAGGCAGGTTATCAATCCAAAACCTGTCGCCCTCCTCTGGACCCTCAATGGGGACCTCCCACTCCTGCCGAAGGACGTCGGCTGCCGCGCAATGGTCCATGTGGCCATGAGTAAGAAGGATCTTTTCAACGGTTGCGCCCATCTTTTCGATGGCGGCTTTTATCCGATCAATATCACCGCCAGGATCAACAACAGCCGCCTTACCTGTCGCATTACACTTAACGATAGAACAGTTCTGCTGATAGGGGGTGACCGGGACGATCGTTACCGACAGACTCATACCACAGCCTCTGTGCTTTCCTCACTGTCCAACTCAAGATCCGCGTTGGGATCGTTATACACGACCTCATCCAACTGCCCCTCATGGTAGGCAACAACGGTGGAAACGGTTGCATCGCCCGTCACGTTAACCGCTGTCCGAACCATATCGAGCAGACGATCGACACCGAGAATCAGGGCAACACCCTCTACCGGAAGGCCCGCCTGCGTCAGCACAAGCGAGAGCATAATCAAACCCGCGCTCGGTACCGCAGCAGTCCCAATAGAGGCAAGGGTTGCTGTTAGAACGACCATCAGAAGCTGACTGCTACTGAGGTCGATACCGTAAACCTGCGCAATAAAGACCGTGGCAACCCCCTGCATAATGGCCGTACCGTCCATATTAATGGTGGCACCCAGTGGTACCGCAAACCCTGCAACACTCTTGTTAACGCCTAATCGTTTCTCAACAGTGCGGAGCGTTATGGGTAGCGTTGCCCCAGACGAGGAGGTCGAAAAAGCAAAAGCCCAGACGCGGCGCATCTTTGCACGCAGCACCGCAGGCGAGAGTGGCGTGAGTGTCCGCAACACCAAACCGTAAATGACCAGTCCGTGGAAAAGCAGGACCGCTAGCAGAGTGAAAAAATACTTTGCTAGATCGAAAATCGTCTCAAACCCCATGGTGGCGAATAACTTAGTCAATAATGCGAAGACACCGTAGGGTGCGAGCTCAATAAGCACCCCGACCATTTTCATGACAACCACTTCTAAGTCTTGGAACCAGGCGATTAGGCGCTCACCTGCCTCGCCTGCGCGCGTCATCGCGAAACCGACGAGCAGTGCAAATACGATGACCTGCAGCATGTTGCCCTCGGCCATTGCAGCGACGGGGTTCGTAGGAAATATATTGATCAGCGTTTCCTTGATCGGCGGCGCCTCTTTCGGCACAAAATCCACACTCGCAATGGCGTTAACGCCATTGCCCGGCCCCACAATGATTGCAACAGCTAAGCCAAGTGTTACCGCGATACAGGTCGTGATGAGGTAAAGCCCCAAGGTCTTTCCTGCGATCGGTCCCATACGGCTACTCGCACCGAGTGCCGCCATTCCGCAGATAAGCGACACCAAGACCAAGGGCACGACGAGCAACTTCAGGGAAGCGATGAAAATACGACCGAGGACATCGAAGACACCCATAACGAGGCCGTTATACACGAAGCCATAGAGCTGAGTCTCAGTGTCTAAGTTGCCCAAGAGTATCTCGAGGATAGAGCCGAGACTGATACCCAGCACCATAGCCAGCAAAATTCGATTAGTCAGAGACATGCTTATTCCTCACAAGGTTCCGCTCGCCAACCGCTGACAGCAATGTCAGCACACGCGTTGCAAGCTGAAGGGTACGTGGTAATGAGGCCTGATGCCATGACGGCACAAACAGGCTCGTAACGCATTGTGCAAATTTTCGGTCTTGGATCTTCACACATTTTTGTTCTTTCAGGTGCCGCTTTGGGCTCTGGGCGCGTAGCGCTCTGCGAGCCACCGACTTCCTCGAGCAACTGACAGCCAGAGATCATCAAGAACAAAATGCCTGCACCGAGGCCGCGCACTTTAAGCCATTGGGAATTAGTACTTGAGGAATGTCTCATCGTTCTACTCTTTTGCGACCGGCGCTCTTTTCTGACCGGCACTCTTTTTTTTGCCCGTCACTGTCTTTAAAGGCGCGCTTGCGACTGACGCGCTATAACCCACTGAAGGCTTGGGACCGATGCGCTTCACCCTTCAAAGCAACAGGTGCTCTTAAGCACGACCTGAAGCCTATCGCCTCCATCAAAAACCGCAAGGCCTTGCACTGACAAGTCTAGACGATTGCGCTGGGCGATCCACCTGAGGGGAGGCGGCAAGTCATCCGCTATCGGTCGAGGTTTAGGTTTAGGTTTAGGTTTAGGTTTAGGTTTAGGTTTAGGTCGCCAATAGTGCGTCGCGCTGCGCAAGTAATGCCCGCTGACGGTCTTTTATCGCAACACAGGAGGCCGCGGCCATTAGGCCTCTCTCAGCGCGCTCGATCCGCGCGATGGTTTTTGGTCCTGGCGCCGCCATTTTTCCAGCAATATCG
>NZIJ01000083.1 GCA_002689915.1 Halieaceae bacterium
TACCGTCGTGACATCACTTTCGACTTCATGATCTTTGATCCGGCAAATGCCGGAGCCGGCGCCGAGATTGGAAGCTTTTCATGGCGAGCCAATCCCGATGGCCACCTCCTGATCACCACAGAGCATGGAACAACGTTGGAGTATTTGCCGCTTGCTAATCGAGTGTGGGGCGTGATCGAACGCGACGCTTCTGATTTCGTAGTGGGAATGAACGTGACCTTTGGCGGAAAACGTGAAGTTGATGCGAATGCCTTTACGCCCGGCGTTTACACACTCGAATGGAGCTGGTTGGACGATCGTAACTCTCAATTCTGGATCGACATCAATGCGGATGGAACGGCACGCAGTGTATGGACCGAAGACCAAGATGGAGACGGAATCGTTACCGTCAGTGAATCGCGGATCAATACCGGTGACTGGACTAACGAATTTGAGAATCTGACGATCAACTTTTACCGAAATAACGGGCCGGATAATTATGACCCGTGTGCGTCAGATGAGCTCGAAGGGTGCGTCATCTATAACCGTCGTTTCTGGGATATTTTTGCTGTTGAAGACAACCGGTTTTTCGTGGGACACACCCATAATTTTTTCGACTACCTTGACGATGTTCAAACCCGGTACATTCTGGATGCAAGGCATTGGGTGCGCCTAGACGAGGCGCCCATCGAGCTTTCGGAGGACTGATCGCTTGTCATGAAGCGGGCCTACAGCGCCCGCATGTCCTCAGCCTCCACTGAGGGCTTATATTGGGGCTCGGGAGATCCAAATCCCGACGCCTCGAAGGCCACTCCGACAGATAACAACAGCGCGTCAGCCCCACGACCGCCCATAAACGAGACACCCACTGGCACGCCTGCAATCGTCCCCATAGGTACCGTCAGATTGGGGTAGCCACTGATGGCAGCCATTGCGCCTGCACCCGCCCAAGCTGGCCAAACATCACCGTTGACGACATCGACTCGTGGGGAAACCGGACCACTGGGGCCCATTAAGACCTGAATATCATGTTCGCGAAGTAGCGCGTCGATACCATTGTCGCGGGTGGTTTGACGGATCAGTGCCAATGCATCCTGATAAGTATCACTTTCCATGGCGGGCGCATCCAGCGAAGACTCAAGGATGTCCTGACCAAAGACAGCCTGCTCGACCTCAGCGTTGTCTTTATTAAACGCAACGAGCTCAGCGAGACTGCGAATGGGAATATCGGCGGGTGATCCGCTCAGGTATTCAGTTAGGAACACCTTGAACTCGGCGCCTAATACTAAGCGCGCTGCTCCCCAAAACTCAGGCGGTGTGTCATTACGCTCGATGCGAACAAGCGTTGCGCCTGCGGCTGCCACTCGGGCAATCGCTGCGTCGAACTGCGCATTCAGACGGGGGCTGTCATTGCGTGAAAAATCCAGAACACCGATACGCATTCCCTTCATGACACTGGCGTCCAGTGACCCAGCGTAATCGTTCTGCCACCCGGTCATCCCATCCAGCATGAGCGCGGCCCCTGCTACCGACTTGGTGATGGGCCCCGCCGTGTCCTGCGTGGCCGCAATAGGAACAATGTGCTCAATGGGCAAAAGCCCATGCGTAGGCTTCAGTCCTACCACGCCATTTACCTGCGAGGGACAGATGATCGAGCCGTTGGTCNCNGNGCCCCNCCGNCNCCGCCGCAAGGCTAGCTGCGGCTGCGGCCGCTGACCCAGAACTTGANCCGCAGGCTTGTCGATCTAGNACGTGTGGATTCTTGACTAAGCCACCCACTGACGACCATCCCGAAACGGAGTGNGAAGACCGAAAATTCGCCCACTGACTCANATTAGTCTTGCCGAGAANAATCGCACCCGATGCGCGAAGCGCNGCCACAAGGGGGCTGTCTCGCCCCGTGACATTGTCAAGNAGCGCTGTTGAGCCNGCNGTGGTNGCNAGCTGATCTCTNGACTCTATATTGTCTTTNAGCAGCACAGGAATACCATCGAGAGGACTGAGCGCACGCCCTTCTCCGCGCCGCAAGTCGCTTTTTTGAGCAAGCTTCAGGGCATCTTTGTTCACCGAAATAACCGCATTGAGTTTAGGGCCAGCCCGATCAATGCGCTCAATTCGTCCCAGGTAAGCTTGAACGAGGTCGACCGACGAAAACGCTTCATTCGCCAAGCCCACACTTAATTCAGGTAGTGTCATCGACACCACATCAGGCGCCGTCGGGACCGAGTTAGCCTGTGTGGCGTGCGCTGATTCATCTTGGGCACCACAGCCCCCAAGGATGAATGCGATCGATGTTGTGATGAATAGTCTTCTCATAAATGCACTCCCAGTGAAAACGACGAACAAAAACCAGCAGCGGCCCTTAGGTCGCTGAAGCGGCTACCCATAGGCCTCGGCACCCAGTGGCCTTCTACTCCGCGCTCGCGAATATGCTCATTATGGTGTTTCTCACACCGTTCACCGTTGTCGGCGCACTATTTATAACGCGGGTGTGGAGATCCACAGTGTCAAACGCAGGCCAGTCAAACTGTCCGGGCACATTGGGACTACCCGTTCTCGCAAAGTGGGTCCAATACGCCATCATTTGCGCTGAGACCATGCGATCCATGTCAGTCCAGTCATAACCCACCTTGTCGATTGTGCCAAATACATAGGCCAAGTCGCCCGAATGATAGGCCCCACCGCTTCGGGGCCCCTCCTCAAGCGCCAAGAATGGTTGATCTGGCATGTAAATGTGAAACGCAGGTGGTACGTGATCCATAAAATACAGGTAGGTATCTTGGCCTGCATCGGCGTGGTATGAGGCCCACTGCCGCATACCATAAGCCATGAATAAGTCTGTGGAGATTGCATGCTTGAGCTCACCTGGCGTCATGCTCGACGCGTCGTATTCCGCCTTGAGCTCAGCCGCTCGCTTACCCCCCACATACCCCAAAAACCCCTGTAGTTCGGCTTCTGTTAATGCGCTCTCCACTTCAAAAAGCTCGTAGCCCTCGTCGGCAAGAAAGCCGAGCATAAGGGGTATATCGCTCTGCTCGCCCGCAGCAAACACCTCATGAGGCCACCTTGGCAACACACGCCCGTCGATAACAATGCGACTCTCTGACTCCCAATTTGACTTGGTCATTGCAATAAGCAATGCATCAGGCTCAGCACCACGTAGGTCCTCAATGGAAGACGCCCCTAATGCATCGACTAGCGCCTGACCGCGCTCATGGCCGTTCGCATCCGCTTTCGTTAACTGATTCACGCACGCCGCAGACTGGCCAATTGCTTTGTGAAAGAGACCTTGCGCACTCGGCGCGGTCATCAGTGAGCACACACTTTGAGAGCCCGCGGACTGCCCGAAGATCGTCACGTTTTGGGGGTCACCGCCAAGCACTTCGATGTTTCGCTTCACCCATTGAAGCGCCGCAATCTTATCCATCAACCCATAGTTCCCAGAGGTGCCGACCGCTGAATCCGACGCGGTCTCCTCAGAAAGCCATTGGTGGGCGAGAAACCCGAGCGGGCCAAGGCGGTAATTGATGGTGACGACCAGTACATCGTGTTGGGCAAGTGTGGTGCCGTCGAAAATCAGCGAGTGGCCCTGCCCACTGACGTGCGACCCGCCGTGAAACCACACCATGACTGGTAATTTTTCTGCACTCTCAGGTGCCCAAATATTTAGGTAGAGACAGTCCTCTGAGACAGGAAAATCCTCGCGACGCCAAACGAAACTTGAGGAATGACGCGGTTGATGACAGCTATCGGCAAATGTATCGGCCACCCTCACGCCAGACCAATTAGCAGGTGGCTGTGGCGCCTGCCATCGCAAGTCACCCACCGGTGGTTCAGCGTAAGGCAGTCCGCGAAAAACCGTAATCGCGCCGTCGAACGGTGAGTCAATGCCCGTTACCTGACCTTCAGTAAGCTGCTTAACCTCGCTCGCTGAAGACGCTGTAACACCGAATTCATCGCCACAACCCAATAATTGTGAGAGCAATACCAGTAGCGCTAAGCGCTTCACCATTTTAATCGCGTTAGCATGCATATCTGCCACCTCTCGCCTTACCACTTTGTGTGAATCAAACTCCATTGTCAGCTGGTGCAAAGGCCTTGCAACAGTGCAATTTCATGCCTAACCGCCTCAGGTGAGCCCAACAGCTGTCGGTTAAAGCCAATTCGTTTAAACCAGTAATGCAGGCCAACAAGGTCAGTAAAGCCCATACCACCGTGGACTTCCGTACTCGTTTTAGCCACAAACTGCCCGACCTCGGCAAGATGCGCATTAGCATGACAAGCTGTAGTTGCTGCATCGTCGGCTGATTCGTCGAACGCATGCCCTGCGTACCAAGCAAAGGCACGGCAGGGCTCGAGTTGCGATGCCATTTCAGCGCACATGTGCTTCACCGCTTGGAAGGAGCCAATCGCGCGATTGAACTGCTTTCTGTCTAACGAATAGGCGACGGCCTGATCGAGCATGTATTGAGCCGCACCCAAGGTATCGGCCGCTTGAATGCTGCGGCCACGGTAGACCGTGTCACGAACTAACTCCGCATCGTCCGTCACAAGACAGGCCGGCGTCTGACTAAAGTTCAGTTCACAGACACTGCGCGTCATATCGATCGTCGTAAGCGGTTTACGCGCTAGATGCTCCGTTTCCACCATGTAGACGCGACCGTCGGTCAGAGCCACCAAATAAGCATCCGCATCGGCATCCAGTGCATAGAGTGACTGCCCTGATAACTGTCCATTAACCTCGGTCACTCGGCCTTTTCGAGCCCCCAAGAAGTCGCTGAAGGCAATGCCCACACGGTAGTCACCCCTCGCCATACCGGCGAGTGGATCCGTTGCCCCGGCCCGGTTGAGTAGGTGTGCACCCATGATCGCAGTACTGAGAAAGGGTCCTGGACACGCGGCGTAACCCAGTGCCTCAGCAACAGCGACAGCATCGAGCATACCGAGCTCGGCGCCCCCGTGCGCCTCGGGTATGACCATGCCGGCTAGTCCCATATCCGCGAGACCACGCCACATGTCGTTATCAGAGATATCACCCGCCGCGACCTTTCGAACGCTTTCGAGTGAAACTTCTGTCGACAAGTACTTTCTTAGACTGTCATCGAGAAGCAGTTGATCTTGTGATAATCCAAATTCCATTTTTCAGACCCCCTCTCTTATTTGGCGCTCGTCGCGGGAATTTTCGGCTCTTTGGGCATGCCAAGTCCGCGCTCACTGATGATATTTTTCTGAATCTGCGAGGTGCCGCCGCCAATAATCAGTCCGAGATAAAACATGTATTGGTACTGCCACGAGCCACGACCGCGAACATGGGGGTTATCGCCATAGCTCAGGCCAATCTCGCCCATGACATCGATGCCTAAACACTCGATTTCATGACGCAGCTCGGTACCCATTAGCTTGACGATCATGCTCGCCAAGCGCACATCCTGATTCTTGTTAATCTTCGCCGAGAGCAAACGCATATCGTTATATTGCATGGCGAGCACGCGGCCCTCGAGTCTCAGTAGTCGGTCTCGAAAGACAGGATTTTCAATCATTGCCTGGCCATTAAGGCTCTCCTCGCGCATCAACCGCTTCACTCCGTTGAGTCGATTGACTGCAGCATCGGGCGTTGCCAAAGAACCGCGCTCATAACCTAAGATCGCATTCGCCACCTGCCAGCCCTGGCCTCTTTGGCCCACAATTTGGTTTTTCGGCACGCGCACATCGGTAAAAAAGACTTCGTTAAAATTCGCATCGCCCGTCATATCGACGAGAGGTCTGATTTCAATGCCGGGGGTGTCCATACGAAACAGCAGGAACGAGATACCCAGATGCTTGGGTGCATCCGGTTCTGTTCGCACAAGACAAAATATCCAATCTGCGTGGTGTGCAGTGCTAGTCCAAATTTTCTGTCCATTAATCACCCAGTCATCGCCGTCGAGCTCGGCTTTGGTGGTGAGGCTGGCTAAATCACTACCGGCTCCAGGCTCCGAGTAACCCTGACACCAAATCATCTCTGCACGAATAGTCGGTTCAACAAAGGCTTTCTTTTGCTCTTCAGTACCCATCTCCAACAAGACGGGCGTGAGCATCGTAACCCCCTGACCGTTGAAGCCCCGGTGCATACGTTCTGCACCAAATTCCTCTGCAATGATGCGCGACTTTATGATGTCGGGCTCGGCGCCAAAGCCACCGTATTCGCTGGGAATGGTTCGACTGTGGTAGCCGTTTTCGATCAACAGCGCTTGCCATTCACGCATGGCTTGGCTTTTTATGCCGTCGCCGGCCTGTGGCTGCTTTTCTTTATTGTCTTGAATGAACCCGCGCACTTCCTCTCGGAACGCGTCATATTCTGCCCCGTAAGATAGATCCATACCGTCTCCCTAAGTTGCTCAAGGTGTTGTGCAAGCTTGCTTTGGCTATTCTTTTATTCTTTTTCTAGGCAGTTGTAATGCCCAATTCGCACTATAGCGCAACCAACATAGAACGATATTGAAACCGTTCGAAAGCACGGACCTCTCACGGCCCGCCGTTAAAACGGACGCCCCATGCTAACCCTCATATCGCCCATGCCCCCCCTTCGGAGCACTGGTACAAGCAATAACACTTTTCCGGCCTGCAAGTGCACTTGGGTTGTTTCAAGACAGTCAGATACGGCTCATCGAGCAGGCAACATGGCAGAGCATTGACCGATCACATTCACCTCAAGCGGCGACTCTCGGTTACCATCTACAACACATGACTAGATGCCAGTAAATGAGATGCCTATGGATCCCTACTTCGCCCTGTGGGCCTTTATCATTGCCATGGTAGCGACACCGGGACCCGCCAATATGCTGCTCATGACCGCGGGGGCACAGCAAGGGTATTTGCGAACCCTTCCGTTCATTGGTGGACTGTTAGTCGGCAAGCTCATGTTGAACATCGCGCTTGCCTTTGGACTCATGCAGCTACTGGAGTCCTCTCCTGGCATCGCTGACGTCTTTGTTTTCGCCTCTGCCGGCTACATGGCCTATCTGGCACTTCGAAACTGGACGCCGCCGTCTGCTCAATCTGCACAAAATCGGTTTTCGTTTTGGACGGGCGCCATCGTGCACCCGCTCAGCCCAAAAACCTGGATGATGGCAACGCTTGCACTCTCACAGTTTGGCGAGGGTTTCTCCACTGATTGGGAGAGAATTGTCATTGTTCCTCTTAGCTTTCTTGTCGCACAACTTTTCTTTCACTCACTTTGGTGTCTCGCCGGTGCGGCACTCAGCCGCGCGCTTGATCAAAGTCTGATAGTCCACAGAGCATTGATTTTGTTAACACTCGGCGTCATCGTGTGGGCGGTTATGCAGTAAAGCCGCCAGAGAATAGTCCCAATGAAATCGGTTGAACATCCGTCATCACGACGCAGCGTTTTAAAACTACTGACCATGGCGGTCGTGACACTCCCTAGTGTCGCCTGGGGAGTTGTTAAGCCCTTGCTGCCGTCGGGTAAGACGCGAGCGCGCTTTATTGAGCACAATCAGCGGCCTTTAGCACTTGAAACCGCTCGGGACGCTTATGGCCAAGGCCCTATTACCCCGATCAGTCACTTTTTCGTGCGCAACAATCTGCCGATGCCTCAATCGACCCTCGTCGCCAACCCAGATGCGTGGACCGTTCAGGTAAGAGGGTGTCAGTCCGAGGGGGACATCACACTTGCCGACCTAAAATCACTGCCGACCACCACCGTCGCTGCGGTGCTTCAGTGTTCGGGTAACGGTCGCGCTTTTTTTGACCACAAGCCGTCCGGTTCACCTTGGTCAGTCGGAGCTGCCGGGTGTGCACTATGGACCGGCGTTCGAGTTGCTGACGTCCTCGCACAATTTGGCGGCGCTAATAATGACGCCTCCTTCCTGACTGGAACGGGTGGCGAGATGTTACCCGAGGGGATCGATCCACAGACCGTCGCGGTGGAGCGCTCTGTACCGTTAGATAAAGGGCTCGACGATTGCTTGCTTGTTTGGGAGATGAATGGCGAACCATTGCCACTCGTTCACGGCGGACCTGTTCGGCTCTTGGTTCCAGGCTACTTCGGCGTCAACAATGTGAAGTGGCTGAGAACCCTCGCCGCCACAATGAAAGAGTCATCCAATAAAATCCAGCAATCGGGCTATCGGCTTCGCCCTGTGGGAAAGAGTGGCAACGTGAGTCACCCGTCGATGTATCGCATGCCAGTCAAGTCCTGGGTGAATAGCCCTGGGGCCGACGGCAAACCCATCCCCCCAGGTCGACACCGTATCTTCGGCGTGGCCTTTGCGGGAGAACGCGGTATTGAGAGCGTTGAAGTCTCTCTTGATGGAGGGAGCAACTGGCGACAAGCGATGTTGTACGGCCCTGACTTGGGTGCGAATGCTTGGCGCACCTTTTCACTGGACACTGAGCTCGACAATGGTGAATACCTGCTTGTCAGTCGAGCCACCGACAAAACCGGAGCCCAACAGCCCGCCGACTTCCCGGCAAATCAGCGCGGGTATGGCCACAACGGCTGGCGCGACCACGGCTTNNCGGTCGCGGTNAGTGANAACACNCTCGCAGAAGCGCGGTTAGGTGAGAGTAACTCGGGCGTTNCNCGACTTNCGGCCACAGAGACGGTCGCGACCGGNNCNGGTGCCACTTACANTGCNAAAGNAGCGAAGCCANGTCACAGCNANCACGCNAGTTTGGGAAGNCAGCTTTTNAACCATGCAACCCANCCNAGCTGCGCTACCTGNCATAGCTTGGATGCGGCGGGTGCCNAGGGCGTCATTGGNCCTAACCTCGATAAACTGAAACCCGACGCGCAACGGATCCGCGCCGCACTNGCACAAGGTGTTGGNGCCATGCCCTCCTATGCCGAGCAGTTAAGTGACAATGAAGTTTCGGCACTGGTCGANTTTATTACTCAGGNTCGNTAGAGACCGGGCCCTTTGANCCGAAAATAGTTACNAAGGNCNCGCTACAAGGCACCGNTCTNGGCAAGNACCCTNCACAGCTCGGCATCCGGATGAGNTCCCACTCGCAGCGAGCCGTTTATCTGAAGAATTTGCTCAGTAGGTCCCCATTGNGGCCACGCNTNGGCNCTTGGGACAGCNGTNTTGATTGAGTCNGAGCCAGANGCGGCGGNAAACGCCCGCCNATAGCCCACNAGCGCTTGAGTGATGTTNTTGTCCGTTTGGTCGGTTGGTANCCACGCATCGTGNCGATCGAATACGTAGGGCAGCTCTGCCCCATGGTAAGCGCCGATCGGGTCAAACCCGTCCCGAACTCTGTCAAAACGGTAGACCCANGCCTCACCNTNCGCCGACGCTACNGCGGACGCAATGGCNAAAGACGGNCAGGTGTACTGAAGCGAAGAGGCTAGTCGATCCAACTGTTGCCGCTCAGTCAACTCAAGACCCAGTGCGGCAACCACCTTGGCATGAGCCNCCTGAGGCACGCGCTCATCGAGTACCTCTTTGAGCGANNCGTCTGCCGAGAGATACATCAGCGCTTCGTTGAGGTTGGATCCGATTAAGAGCTTTATTGCCGGTAAATCACCTGACTNAATCAGGNTCTCAAGCGTCACTGGAAGCGTTTCGGCATCACGTATCGGGCTGAAGTAATGATTCGAAAAAAGTGATTGCTGTGATNCTAAAAGCGCATCTGCCGGTACCGACTTGAGATCACTAAAACGCCCCTTTGGCCCCACNTGNTGTTCGACAAGCGCTTTACCGAGAGANAACGCAGCCTGTNGCGATAAACTACTGGTGGCAGACCAGCCTGCACTCTGATGAATAACGCCGGCAATCGTGTNCTGCANGCTGGGNGTTAGTGCCAAGTGCANCGCNTTGTCAGCACCNGCCGACTCACCCGACACCGTAATACGTGAAGCGTCTCCCCCGAAATCTTCAATATGNTCCCGNACCCACCTNAATGAGGCCGCAAGATCATGCAANCCGACATTTTGAACTGACATATCGGGATGNCTAAGCCAGCCAAANACCCCCAANCGATACGCNACCGTAACCACCACCACGCCCTCTCTCGCAAGCGCCTCGCCATGGTAGTTTGGCTCGTAGCTCCANCCACCGGTATTCGACCCNCCATGGATAAACACCAATACGGGTTTCTTNTGGGTGACACTGAGNTCGGTCCATACATTGAGATACAGACAATCCTCTGCGTAGTCAGGCGCTTGCATCAAGCTCGGATCGACACCNACACGNCTCATCATGCCGTGATACCANGCAAGACCACTGCCTGTTTGCATNCANGCGGGCGCAAATTGAGTCGCATCAATTGAATTCGNANCGGGCACNAGAGGCTGAGGACGCTCCCAACGCAACTTGCCAACGGGTGGCGNGGCGAAGGGGATACCCGCGAAGCGGGCGACACNATGACCCGTGCTCTGATCTACATTCTGATTCGTGCTCTGGTCTGTGNTCTGNTCTGTGNTCTGNTCTGTGNTCTGNTCTGTNTTCTGATCTGNACTNTGGTGAGTAAAGATACCGCGGTAAGTGATTCCCTGACTTGTCACCTGNGGTANGAGCGNCANAGGGCNGCCAACCNCGGGTTCCNNNTCNCGATTNTCAGNGCNGCTTGTCCTATCGCCTGTNGCCTCGCAGCCTANTAAANAGCANCCGCTCAAACAGGCACCCAAAANGCGCAGGGCAAGCCNGCGAGNATAAGTGCCCATTACTCCGAAGTCCCCGNGCTCTCAGCCTTCAGNCGCATCTTCTTTCAGTGATCGCAATAGCGAGATACCAGAGAGCCAAAANGTGAACACGAGAGGAAGAGATACCACCAACACAACCGTCTGCGCNTCCTTGAGCCCACCNGCATACATTAGGGCTATGGGTAATATCGCAATCGCCACCGCCCAAAAAACGCGGTGCCACCTNGGAGGATCTTCCGACGGTTTCATTGACTTCGATGCACTGGCCGCAAGCACATAGGATGCGCTGTCGTAACTCGTCGCGGTNAAGATNCTNGTGAGAAGAATAAAGGCNACAACGAAGACAGCTGCGAACGGNAAGGCGTCAAGACCTGCAATAATTGCCTGNTTGCCGCCAGACTCAGCNAGGACCGCCAGCACATCAACCTCACCCCTTAGCTGAAGACCCAAACTNTGGTTACCGACAATCAGATAAAACAACCACACACCGAGCGAACCCATTCCCAGCATACCGAGCACNACTTCNCGTAATGTCCGCCCTTTTGANATACGNGTTACAAAAATCCCGATAAATGGGCCGTAAGCGAGCCACCACGCCCAATAGAATATCGTCCANTCTTCAATNAANCCGGTGTTATTGATCGGGTCNGTCCAGAACATCATGCCAACCGTGTTCTGCAGCGTGTGNCCTATCGAATTAATGGCCATTCGAAGTAAGAANACCGTATCACTTGCGAGTAAAACNGCCGCNAGCAACACAAACCCAAGNACCATATTGAAATCACTCANGCGCTTAATACCCCGGGTAAGCCCGAGCCAAACGCTGGTGCCAAACATGGCAACGCAGACAGCTACAACCGCAAGCTCCATTCCGAAACTTGTCGGTATACCCGTGAGTCGCGAGAGTAACGCGGCAATAAGTGGCGTTGAAAAGCCCAACGAACTGCCAATGCCGCCCACTAGCGCAATCATGAAAAAGCTATCCATTAACCGCGCCCCGATGGAGGACTCCCCACCCTTTATAAAGTGAGATGCGGAAATGCTGTACTTAAGCTTAGGAACACCTCGCGCGTAGAAAGGATAGGCGATGGCAAGGGTCGGTAGACAGTAGAAGGACCAAGCCACTATTCCCCAGTGATGAAGACCAAACGACGAGGCCCATACGTACGCCTCCGCTGATCTTGGCGCCGCACCAAAGGGCGGGGCATCGACATAAAAAGACCACTCTATGGCGGACCAATACATCATCCCTGCGCCAATACCGGCGGCAAACAGCATGGCACCCCAGCTTGCCGTGCTGAATTCGGGCGCCTCTTTGCCTAATGTGACTTTCGCGTAGGGCCCAAATGCGATGAAAATCACCGAGCCAAAAGCCGATATAGCCGTCAAGATGTAAAGCCACCCGAAGGTCTCGGCGATCCAATCGTAAGAGGTCTGCAGCGCCAGCGAGCTAGCCTCGGGAAATAACAACAGCGGAACCGCAAGCCCCAACATCACAAAGAGGGTTAGAACAAAATTAACGCGATCTACCGCCGGCGCCATAGCAACATCCCAGTTTTTTTTTATAGAGTGCAAAGAGGGTAACGTATTTTAGAAATAAGATCTGTCGACCCGTTGTGGCTGACACCCCTGGCCCAGCGCATCACGCTGGGGTGTTAGATAAAGGCCCTCTCAAAAAATGTATTCTCAATAATTATGGCCTGGCTGTGCCATCGAGATGCGTTTTCAAGGATGGGCCGCACCTTTATTTTGCCCGAGAGCGAATTATGAAAATTACAGAACCTGCACGGGAAATTGATGTCGTCCACGTAACCGACGTACTGGTTATTGGCAGCGGCCCCGCAGGTCCAGCCGCCGCTATCCCGGGCGCCAGAACCGGGG
>NZIJ01000084.1 GCA_002689915.1 Halieaceae bacterium
CTAATAAAGATCGAAGCCAGGAGGAATTCTTTCATACATTCAATGCTTTACTGGAAGGCGGTCAACAAATGATACTCACCTGTGATCGCTATCCAAAAGAAATTGATGGTGTTGAAGAGCGCCTGAAAAGTCGTTTTGGCTGGGGGCTTACTGTTGCAGTAGAGCCACCTGAGCTCGAAACGCGAGTGGCCATTTTGATGAAGAAGGCGGAGCAAGCCGGTATTAATATTTCTCATGAAGCGGCCTTTTTTATAGCACAGCGGATTCGGTCTAATGTTCGCGAGCTCGAGGGTGCGTTAAAACGCGTTATTGCGAGTGCGAACTTTACGGGCCGTCCCTTTGACATAGACCTTATTAAAGAGAGTTTAAAAGACCTGCTTGCGCTTCAAGACAAGCAGGTGTCGCTTGATAACATTAAGCGCACTGCGGCGGACTACTACAAGATCAAGGTCGCAGATCTACTTTCTAAGCGGAGGAATAGGTCTGTTGCTAGGCCGCGGCAGGTGGCTATGGCGTTGTCAAAAGAACTAACAAATCATAGTCTGCCGGAAATTGGCGATGCGTTTGGTGGTCGAGACCACACGACAGTGCTGCACGCATGTCGTAAGATAACGGAGTTAAGAGAAACGACGTCCGATATTGGGGAAGATTACAAAAACCTGCTACGTTTGCTAACAACGTAATATGGCAGCGGGTTGCTGAAAAAGAGAGAAAGAAAGAATGAAGTTTTCGGTATCTAGGGATGCGCTTATTCGGCCACTTAATTTGGTAGCAGGTGTAGTTGAGCGAAGGCAGACGCTCCCTATCCTGTCCAATGTGTTGATGAGCTTGGAAGGTAATCGGTTGTCACTGACCGGCACAGACCTTGAAGTAGAGCTTGTGGGGCGCATTGAGGTTGTCAATGCGGGTCCAGACGGCGATATCACTGTCCCCGCCAGAAAGTTAGTCGATATATGTAAAAGTCTCCCTGACGGTGTCGACATCAATTTCAGTGTCGAAGACGGCCGCGTTACGGTGAAGGCGGGACGCAGCCGGTTTACTTTATCAACACTTCCTGCAGCGGAGTTTCCCACGGTCGAGGCCGGTGAGGGCGAGGTTGATTTAGAGCTGTCGCAATCACTTGTTCGCCAGATGATCGAGCGCACTGGCTTTGCCATGGCGCAGCAGGATGTTCGTTATTACCTCAATGGCATGTACTTGGAGATTAAGGCCGGGCGTTTGCGCTTTGTAGCAACCGACGGTCATCGGTTGGCGCTTTGCACTGCGCCGGGGGAGTTGGCCGCAGAGGACAAGTCAGTCATCGTGCCGAGGAAGGGCATATTAGAACTTGCACGTCTGTTAGACGGCGATGGCTCAGTGACACTCATTGTTGGTTCGAACCACATTCGAGCCGTGACCGATCAGTTTACGTTTACCTCAAAGCTGGTTGACGGAAAGTTTCCTGAGTATGAGCGCGTATTGCCAAAATCCCCAGACAAAGCCGTCTCAGGTGATCGATCGGAGTTGAAGCAAGCCTTTACGCGAACCGCCATTTTATCTAATGAGAAGTATCGAGGCGTGCGATTGTCTCTGTCTGATGGGGCTTTAGAGATAACGGCGAACAACCCAGAGCAAGAGCAGGCCGAGGAGTCGGTGCCGGTTGATTACGCCGGTGAGGTGCTTGAGGTTGGCTTTAATGTCAGTTACTTGCTCGATGTTATGGGTGTTTTGTCAGGCAATACGGTTCGCATGTCCTTGTCGGACTCAGCGAGCTCTGCATTGATCGAAGAAGGGGAAGCTGTCAGCGGCGAGGCAGAGGCTCTCTACGTCGTTATGCCCATGCGACTCTAAGGTTTTTGCACGCGTTGCTTAATCAGCTTTCGATTGAGAACTTCCGCAATATCACCGCAATGTCACTGTCCCTTGACGAGGGACTCACTGCGTTTACGGGTGATAATGGCGCGGGTAAGACCAGTGTTTTGGATGCTGTTCATCTACTTGGGACAGGCAAGCCGTTCTCTACCCACCGTATTAACCATGTTATTCAACGTGAGGCCTCATTCGTCCAGGTGGTGGGGCGCCTAACGGCGCCTCCAAAAGCAGTTCTGGGTGTGCGCCGGGATCGTGGAGGTGGTGGTGAGGCGCGAATTTCAGGCACACCGGTAAAAACGCTGTCTGAACTGGCTAAGGCGATGCCTTTGGTGGTGATGAATGCAGAAACGTTAAATGTTGTTCGCGAGGGGCCTGAGGGTCGCCGAAAGTTTATCGATTCGTTTGTGTTCCACGTGGAACAAGACTTTGCACAGACGTCCCGCCGTTATCAAAATGCGCTCAAACAGCGAAACGCTTTATTGCGGGATCGCCGCTCATCTGACGATGCGGTTTGGGTTCGAGATTTGGCAGTGACGGGGGAGTTGTTGAGTGCGGCTCGATCGCGCGCGGTTGTCTCGTTAGCTAAAGCGCTCGAAGGCGTTTTGTCGGATGTGGATATTTCGTTGCCCTCGTGGAGATTGCTTCAACGACCTGGTTGGGGTGGTGGCTTGTCGCTCTATGACGCACTAAGCGCTTCGTCTGATTCCGATAAGCAAAGAGGGTTTACGCAGGTCGGTCCACATCGGGGTGATGTGGTTTTCATGGTTGAGGGGTCGCCTGCACACGAAGTGCTATCTCGCGGCCAAATGCGTGTTTTGATGGCGGCGACGAAGCTTGCTCAGGCGCGCGTTATGCGCCGTGATACCGGTGTTTCGCCGCTGTTGTTGGTTGATGATGTGGCTGCCGAACTTGATGCGAATAATGCTGCGGGGTTGTTTCGTAACATGGTGTCAGATGGCTTTCAGGTCCTCGCTACCATGGTTGATGCGACAGGCGCGTCCGCGTGGACTGAAAATAGATTGTCAAATGTGTTCCACGTGGAACACGGAACGATCATAGACGGCAATTAAGTGGCATAATAGGCGGGAGTTAAAGGAGATCTCATGGAAGACACAACACCCGGCGTAGAAGAAGCCAACTACGATTCATCAAGTATTAAGGTTCTGAAGGGCCTTGATGCGGTAAGAAAGCGTCCGGGTATGTACATCGGCGACACCGATGACGGCACAGGCCTGCACCACATGGTCTTTGAGATTGTTGATAATTCTATCGATGAGGCTTTGGCCGGACACTGCAACCAAATAGATATTGTTATTCACCCTGATGAATCCGTAAGCGTTAGTGATGATGGTCGTGGCATCCCGACTGAGCAGCATGAAGAGGGTGTGTCTGCGGCAGAGGTGATCATGACGGTACTGCACGCGGGTGGTAAGTTCGATGACAACACCTATAAGGTCTCCGGCGGTCTCCATGGNGTGGGTGTGTCGGTTGTCAATGCACTGTCTGANGAGTTGTGTTTAACCATTCGCAGGCAGGGAAANCTCCACGAACAAATTTACAGGCACGGTGTCCCCGATGCGCCGNTGTCGGTCATNGGTGAGACCCAAGACTCNGGNACGTCTGTTCGGTTTAAGCCTTCAGCNGAGACGTTTTCCAATATTAAGTTTCACTTTGATGTGCTGGCGAAGCGACTACGNGANCTCGCTTTTTTGAACTCNGGGGTNNGAATTGTNTTATCCGACGAGCGCAGTGGTCAGAGCGAAACCTATTGCTACGACGGTGGATTGAGCGCNTTTGTCGATTTTCTNAACCAAGCCAAATCACCNATCAATAAGGTNTTTCATTTTGACGTGCAAAGCGATGATGGCGTCGGCGTGGANGTGGCCTTGCAATGGAANGANGGTTTTCAGGAAAACATNTTNTGTTACACCAACAATATTCCACAGCGCGATGGCGGAACGCACTTAGCAGGTTTTCGNTCTGCNTTAACACGAGGCCTTAANGGCTANATAGAGCGAGANGGCTTAGCAAAGAAAGCGAAAGTGAATACAACGGGTGANGATGCGCGAGAAGGGCTAACNGCTATTGTCTCAGTTAAAGTTCCCGACCCTAAATTCTCCTCNCAGACCAAAGATAAGCTCGTTTCAAGCGAGGTTAAGCCNATTGTTGAGCAGGCTATGGGCGCGGCGTTNGGCGCGTTCCTCTTNGAAAACCCAAGTGATGCGAAGTTAATCGTTGGGAAAATGCTTGACGCNGCAAGGGCGCGGGAAGCAGCCAGAAAAGCGAGAGAGATGACGCGNCGCAAGGGTGCGCTTGATATTGCNGGCCTACCTGGAAAACTAGCAGATTGCCAAGAGCGAGANCCGTCNNTATGNGANCTTTANNTGGTTGAGGGAGATTCGGCGGGTGGATCGGCGAAACAAGGCCGAAATCGTAAATTTCAGGCGATTTTGCCCCTAAAAGGAAANATCTTGAATGTCGAACGTGCTCGGTTCGACAAAATGCTGGGTAATGCCGAGGTGGGCACCATTGTTACGGCTCTTGGTTGCGGTATCGGCAAAGACGAATTCGACCCGGATAAGCTGCGNTATCACCGAATTATCATCATGACTGACGCGGATGTTGATGGATCCCACATTCGTACCTTGTTGTTGACGTTTTTCTTCCGTCAAATGCGCGANCTGGTNGAAAGGGGCCANGTTTACATCGCTCAACCGCCACTTTACAAGCTGACNCGNGGTAAANCGAGNCAGTACCTCAANGANGAAGAGGGNCTNGCTGAATATCTAACNAANGCCGCATTAATCGATACGACGCTCTATAAAGATGAAAACAGTGACGGCNTNTCNGGCGAGGGTCTTGCAAATATTGTGTCGCGCTACCAGCACGCACAGCACACNATTGAGCGTTTGAGTCGCGTTTATTCGGCAGATATTTTGTGGGAGCTGGTTTATACCGCCCGTTTGCACGTCGATGCTATGGGNGATGAAGCCTCCGTTGCNGCGTTTTCNGAGGCCTTAAGTGAGCGCTTACTATCAATAACAGGAAGTAATACCAGNTACGAGTGTTTACTACGACGTGATCCAGAGCGAGGTAACTACTACGTCGTGGTNAGNCGCACNGCNCACAGTGTGGCTACNGATATTGTCTTGGGACACAACCTGTTTAGTTCTAATGAATACCGTGANCTGACAGAGCTNGGTGCACTTTTGGCGGACGNCGTAAGCGCCGACAGTTTTGTGAAGCGGGGAGAGAAAGTGTTNGCNTCTTCCGACTTCGCAAANATAATGCGCTGGCTTNTAGANGAGGCGCGTCGAGGTTGTTCGATTCAGCGNTACAAGGGCNTAGGCGAGATGAACCCAGANCAGCTGTGGGAAACNACGATGGATCCCGATGNCCGACGAATGTTGCGNGTGACAATTGAAGATGCGATTCGTGCCGATCAAATGTTTGTGACGCTCATGGGTGATGANGTTGAACCACGGCGCGACTTCATTGAAACCAACGCATTGGCNGTTGCGAATCTCGACGTTTAAGGTAACCGCNCGGCCGTAAGCCCNTGTTTATANNGGGCTTAGTGNCNTAGTCTGGNTTNTCTTCCTTTGGTGTATTTCCNTTGTCTGTGGCAAGNGACAGNTGNTTGGCGTCTGTCTGTTCNGGGAGGACGTCTATGTTTTCTGGAAATGANTTTGACACNCGTGTNGANAGCGTTTGGAANCGATCGACTTTNCCGTGAAGCCCCTGCCGTCCGACCAAGCTTTTAACCGCNTCATTGTAGCGTTTTGTGGTTTGCGAAAGCGCACTNCCCACGTTTTCCATCCGCTCTGCAACCAAACACACGGCATTGAAAATATCGCCTGCNCGGTCGCTNATTTCGCGGGCTTCTTCGTTGCTACGTTCAACCATCCACAAGTTNGCNACCGTCCTTAAAATAGGCATNAGNGTCGTATGAGAGACTAAAANNACGTTTTTCTTGTAGCCGTAATTGAACAGATCGCGGTTGGTCCGCATGATTTCTATATAGGCGGGTTCAACCGGCATGAACATAAGGACAAAGTCNGGGCTTTGNAGNCCGGCTAAGTTTGCATAGTCCTTGTCTGACAACTGGTCGATATGGCGNTTTACNGCATTGGCATGCGCCGCTAATGCTTGTGTNCTAACCGCGTCCTCCTCAGCAGTAATNGCTCTCTCATAGTCGACCAATGACACCTTACTATCGATGACAACNTGCTTGTCTTGTGGGAGNAAAATGACAAAGTCAGGAAGAAAGCGCTGACCGTCNTCGCCTTTGAAGGCTTGTTGCGCCTCNTAATGTTCACCTCTGCGAAGGCCCGCAAGCTCAAGAGTTCTCTCAAGCTGGGCTTCTCCCCAGTTCCCAACCAATTTTTTATCACCTTTGAGCGCCTGNGTGAGATTGCTTGCCTCTGAAGACATCACTTGGCCCATGTCGTGAAGCTGCTTNATTTGCGTTTTAAGTACGGCGTTTTGCCCAGTAAGGTCGGTATGAACTTGGTTNACTCTCGATTGAAAGCCATCGATCTTCTCAGAGAGCGGTTTTAGAAGTTGATCCAGCGATTCCTGGTTCCGTGAGGCAAGCGTCTTTTCTCCTTGGCTCACCAAGGTCTGCGCCGCTTTTTCAAACTCCAACTTGAGAACTTTCTTAGCATCTTCAAGTAGCGCAAGCTTCGCTGTGTGCTCTGTTTCCTTGATCGAAAGCGTGGCCTTGAGTCCCTCCTCCCGAGCAACGGAGGCAGAGAGTTGCTCATTTAGCGCGGCCATTTCTATTTTGAGCTGTTCTAACCCCTCTTTCGCCACNTCNCCACGGGTNAACGCCTCACTCACNCTTTCNTTGTATTGGCGATGCTTTNGATTGTTGTANGTCGTGGCCGCCAAAAATAGGATGCCTAGAACTAAACTAACAACCAGCGCGTCTNAACCCATCGAAAAAAACCTCGGTTATCTTGCTAGCACCGCCAAGTCGGCAACCCTCAGAAANTGATTACGTAATGCTTTCAGTAATGCCAAACGATTTAACCGTANCGCGTCATNNTCTGCGTTGACGAGTACTTGCTCAAAAAACGCATCGANATCGTNTCTGAGACCTGCCAAGCAATTNAGCGATTCGACGTAGTTNGANACACNTAGCGCCTNATCGAGNTCATTTTTGGNTTTTTCAAGCGATTCATACAGTGTTGTTTCGGCGGACACTTCGAATAGTGCCGGATCAACATTACCGATGGTTTCGCCTGTTTTCGCTAGGATATTGGCTACGCGCTTGTTGGCCGCCGCGAGTGTCATCGCAGCCTCAGACCCTGCGAAGCCCTGAATGGCTTGGCTTCGACCGTCAATATCGCCAATGGTTTGTGTGCCTACAGCGGTAACCGCTCTTAACATATCAACCGATACGCCGACCTCTTCGTAATGTGCGGGCAGGCGCTCAAGTAAATAATGTAAAACTGTGTCGACGGTATCTGCCGATAAGATGCCGCTGTCAAACTCAGACGCTGCTTGCCCAATCACCCCTCTGATATCGGATTCTGGTGCGTAAGCCAGTAAAAGCCTGATAACTGCGACTGATGCACGTCTCAGGGCGAAGGGATCCTTTGACCCTGTTGGGCTTTGTCCAATGCCAAAGATACCCACCAGCGTATCAAGCCGATCGGCTAAGGCGAGGGCAGCGGATTCCGGTGTTAGCGGCAGCTGGTCACCCGAAAACTTAGGCCAGTAATGCTGCTCGATAGCGTCTGCGACTCCATCAGAAAGACCGTCGTTAAGTGCGTAGTGCCTACCGGCAATACCCTGTAATTCGGGGAACTCTCCGACCATATCGGACACGAGATCGGCTTTTAAGACAGCGCCTGCGCTACTGACAGTTGCCTCGTCTGCGCCGAGCGCGCCACTTAGAGCAGCAGCCAGTTGCGCAATTCTGCGCTGCTTATCTGCCAGGGTTCCTAAGTCGCGTTGAAACAGAACGCTTTCAAGCCGCTCAGACTTTACAGCGAGACTCGTTGCTTTGTCTGTGTCAAAGAAAAACGCGGCATCCGCCAATCTAGGGCGTATCACCTTCTCGTTTCCGTAGACGACTGCTTGCGGGTTTGAGCTTTCGATATTGGAAATGGTGATGAAAGCGGGTACTAAAGCACCGTCGAGCGTTTCGATATGAAAATACTTTTGATGCTCTCGCATCGAAGAGACAAGTGCTTGGCGCGGGACCGACAAGAATGCGTCGTCAAAGCCCCCTCGTAATGCAACGGGCCACTCTACAAGACCGGTGACTTCGTTGAGTAATGCTTCATCGATAATGGCAGTTTCAGTATTCGACACCAAAGCCTCGACTTGCTGGCGAATCAGGGCTTTGCGCTCGTTGTGGTCAGCAATGACGTATTGTTCGCGTAGAAGTGCTTCATAAGATTCTGGGTTGGGAATGTTGATTTCGTTTTGTCCGTGAAAACGATGACCACGTGACGTCCGACCAGACTGAAGACCAAATAGCGACACATCGAGTGCGTCGTCACCGAGCAATAAAATGAGCCATTGAACGGGGCGCAAGAACTCGTGACGCTCCCTCCCCCAGCGCATTCGCTTGGAGACGGGGATTTGTGCCACGGCTTGTCGAATAATCTCTGGCAATGCCTCAGCGCAAACGGCGCCTTGAACACGTTTTACTATGCCAAGCCTGTCACCTTTGTCGGTGGCAATGGTAGCGAGCGTGTCAACGGCTATGCCCTGCTTTTTAGCGAAACCGATTGCAGCAGGTGTCCAGTCACCTTCTTTTGTTTTGGCCGCTGCAATGGGCGGGCCCAAAATTTCTTGTTCAGTGTCAGGCGCTTCCTTGGAGACACCCGAAATAATGGCGGTTAAGCGTCGAGGCGTTGCGAGCACTCTCGCCTCGTCAAAGTGCAAACTGTGACCTTTGAGGCCGCTACAAATGCCT
>NZIJ01000085.1 GCA_002689915.1 Halieaceae bacterium
CGACGCAGTTTATGCGCGCTGTCGCGAGAGAGATTTTAGGTCGCGAACTGAGCAGCACCTTTGCTGTCGGCATGGTGTTCATGTCTCGCGCTACTGAAGCACAGGACAAGGTGCGGTTGGCGTTTGAGACTGCGGCAGAAGAGTTTGGCTGCACAGTGGCTACATGGCGTGAAGTCCCTACCCAGCCGGACGTGTGTGGTGAAATTGCCCTTGAGCAACTTCCTCAAATTGAGCAAATTTTCCTAGAGACAGAAGAGGCAAGTCACGAAGCGGTTGCCGCCAAGCTGTTTATGATTCGACGTCGCGTTGAAATGGCGATGGCGGGTGATCAAGAGTTCTATATCTGTAGCCTCTCAGATCGCGTGATTTCGTATAAAGGGCTAGTGATGCCGGCCGACCTAGAGCACTTTTATCCTGACTTAGGGGATGAAGCGCTTGAGACCGCCATTTGCGTGTTCCATCAGCGATTTTCAACAAATACTTTGCCTCGTTGGCCCTTGGCGCAGCCATTTCGAATGCTGGCGCACAACGGTGAGATCAACACGATTCAGGGTAATCGAAGCTGGTCCCGAGCCCGTACGCCCAAATTGTCCTCGGCATTGCTGCCTGATCTTCACAGTGTGGCACCGTTGGTTAATGAGCACGGCTCGGACTCCTCTAGCCTCGATAACATGCTTGAGCTTTTGGTGACGGGCGGCGTTGATTTGCCAAAGGCGCTTCGTATGTTGATTCCGCCTGCCTGGCAAAATATCGAAGATATCGATCCAGATTTGAAAGCGTTCTATCAGTACCACGCCATGCACATGGAACCCTGGGACGGGCCTGCAGGTATCGTCTTAACAGATGGTCGATACGCGTGTTGTTTGCTGGATAGGAACGGTCTTCGCCCCGCTCGATGGGTCACAACTAATGACGGGTTTATTACGCTTGCTTCTGAAGTGGGCACTTACCACTACGAGCCAGAGAATGTGACCGCTAAAGGTCGAGTGGGCCCCGGTCAGATACTCGTTATCGACACGGCGACGGGTGAAGTACTGCACACGAAAGATATCGATAACAAACTCAAGAGTAGCAAGCCTTACAAGCAATGGTTGCGTGACAATGCGCGTCACATCGAAGCTTCCTATGGCACAACCGTCACCGCCCCCATCGAGGGCGATGCGCTGGATGTTTACCAAAAGATGTTCCAGGTCACGCTCGAAGAGCGCGATCAGGTGCTCAAACCACTTGCCGAGTCAGGTAATGAGGCGGTGGGGTCGATGGGTGACGATACGCCCATGGCGGTATTATCGTCGCGGGAACGATCCCTCTACGATTACTTTAGGCAAAAGTTTGCGCAGGTAACCAACCCTCCGATCGATCCATTGCGAGAAGCGATTGTGATGTCCCTCGAAGTCGATCTGGGTGGTGAGGCTAATTTGTTCGAGGAGACCGAATCACACGCTCGTCGCGTGAGTCTGACCTCCCCCGTATTGTCGCAGGGGAAGTTTGAGTCAGTGTTGGCGCTGAATGAAAGTGGCTTGAAAGTTCAGGTGCTCGATGCGACTTACAATCCCGAGGAGACAACCTTAAAAGAGGCCATAACAAGCCTTTGCCAAGAAGCAGGCGCCCATGTAGCGGGTGGTGCAAGTGTCTTGGTGTTGTCGGACCGCGGATTTGCTGACACTCATGTCCCTATTCACAGCCTGCTTGCGACGGGTGCCGTCCATAATCACTTAATTGCCAACGGACTCCGTGCAGATTCGAACTTGATCATAGAGTCGGGCAGTGCACGGGATTCGCATCAGTTCGCCTGTTTGCTTGGCTTTGGTGCGACCGCGGTGTATCCCTACTTGGCTTACAGTGTTCTCGCCGAGCAATTGGCCAGCGGGGAGATTTTGGGTGCGCCCTCAGCCTGCTACAAAAACTACCGTAAGGGCATTAACAAAGGCCTTCTCAAAATCATGTCGAAGATGGGTATTTCGGCGGTGAACAGCTACCGGGGCGCGCAGCTATTTGAGGCCGTCGGTCTGGATGCTGAGGTTGTTGATGTTGCCTTCAGCGGGGGCTCTTCGCGAATAGCCGGCGCGGGCTTTGCGCACCTTGAGTTCGATCAGATTCAACTTGCTCGCGCGGCACGTTTGAAGCGTAAGCCTGTTACAGCAGGCGGATTGCTCAAATATGTACATGGCGGTGAATACCATGCTTACAACCCGGATGTGGTTGTGAGTTTGCAGCGTGCCGTTGTCAGCAACAACAACGCTGACTACCAGGCGTATGCCGATCACTGCAATGACAGACCTGTGGCCGCACTGCGAGATTTATTGAATTTGAAGCCAAGCCCACAGCCTATTTCGCTCGATGACGTCGAACCTATCGACGCTATTTTGAAGCGGTTTGACTCTGCGGGCATGTCGCTCGGTGCACTGTCACCCGAGGCACATGAAGCCTTAGCGATGGGCATGAATGCTATTGGCGCTCGCTCGAATAGCGGCGAGGGCGGTGAGGACCCAGCGCGGTTTGGGACAAATCGCGTGTCTAAAATTAAGCAAATTGCGTCGGGTCGATTTGGTGTTACACCGCATTATTTGGTTAATGCTGAAGTCTTGCAGATCAAAGTGGCGCAGGGAGCCAAGCCCGGTGAGGGAGGACAGTTGCCGGGTGGGAAGGTTAACGACCTGATTGCGCGACTCCGGTTTTCTGTGCCAGGTGTCACGCTCATTTCTCCACCACCCCATCACGATATTTATTCGATCGAGGATCTTGCACAGCTCATCTTTGATCTTAAGGAAGTGAATCCTGACGCGCTGGTGTCGGTCAAACTGGTATCTGAGCCCGGCGTGGGAACAATTGCGGCGGGTGTGGCAAAGGCCTACGCCGATCTCATTACGATTTCAGGTTACGACGGCGGAACCGCGGCGAGTCCTCTCACATCAATTCGCCACGCGGGATCCCCTTGGGAGCTCGGGCTGGCAGAAGTGCATCAGACGCTTAGGGGCAATCGTCTTCGCGGAAAGATTCGTTTGCAGGCTGACGGGGGTATGAAGACCGGTTTAGATGTCGTGAAAGCCGCGATCTTAGGGGCAGAAAGCTTCGGTTTTGGCACGGCGCCAATGATTGCTATGGGCTGTAAGTACCTCCGAATTTGCCACCTCAATAATTGTGCAACAGGGGTCGCAACGCAAAACGACAAGCTAAGAGAAGACCACTTTGTCGGCGATGTGGAGCGAGTGGTTAATTTCTTCCACTTCGTCGCGGAAGAGACACGTGAGTGGATGGCGTCGCTTGGCGTTACCAAGCTCGAAGACTTGATTGGGCGCGTAGACTTACTTGAGCATATTGATGGCACGACACAAAAGCAGAACGCGCTGAATCTTCATCCTATTACGTGGGTCGACGAAGCTGCGGTTGATCAGCCGCAATTCTGCGAGGTAGAGCGAAACCCACCGTTTGACCAAGGTGAAAAAGCCGCGGCTATCCTCGCTGAGGTATTGCCCGCTATCGAGGCAAAACAGGGCGGCGAGTTTAGCTTTTCGGTAACGAATTGCGACCGGTCAATCGGCGCACGAATTTCTGGGGAAATTGCGAAGCGTTACGGCAACGCGGGCATGGACGCCGCGCCTATTACCTTAAGGCTTGAGGGGACTGCCGGTCAGAGTTTTGGTGTCTGGAATGCCGGCGGCTTACATATGTACTTGGCGGGCGATTGTAACGACTACGTCGGAAAGGGTATGGCCGGCGGTAAGCTTGTTGTTTACCCGCCTAAGGGCAGTCGATTTGAGAGCCGCAGTGCGAGCATCATTGGTAATACCTGTTTATACGGTGCAACCGGAGGCCGTCTGTTTGCATCGGGCTGTGCTGGAGAGCGGTTTGCGGTTCGAAATTCAGGCGCGCATGCAGTGATTGAAGGTGCAGGAGACCACTGTTGTGAGTACATGACAGGCGGTTGCGTCACGGTTCTGGGTGAGACGGGTCTGAATTTCGGTGCGGGGATGACAGGGGGTGTTGCATTCGTTTTGGATGAAACACGTGCTTTCCCCGATCGATACAATCACGAACTGGTGGAAATACACCGCATTAGCGGTGAGGCTGCTGAGGCTCACAGGCATTTCTTGCGAGACAATATCGTCGAGTTTGTTGAGGAGACCGGATCAGCCTGGGGACAGCACATCCTGGATAATTTTGCGGATTACGTAGGGAAGTTTTGGCTAGTAAAGCCAAAGGCCGCCGACTTCGATCAGTTGTTGGCGCGCTTTCGCTATACAGATTAAAGGTTGGTATATGACTGAGCGATTAGCAAATCCATTTCAGTTTCTCGATGTAGAACGGCAAGACCCCGATAAGCGATCCATGGAGTCGCGGACCGAGCAGTTCGTCGAAATTTATGATCCCTTTAATGAGCAAACGGTGGCGGAGCAGTCGCACCGGTGTTTGGAGTGCGGAAACCCTTACTGTGAATGGAAGTGCCCCGTACACAATTTAATTCCAAACTGGCTTAAGTTGCTGTCAGAAGGTCGTTTGTTTGAGGCGGCTGAGTTGAGCCACCAGACTAATACATTGCCTGAGGTATGCGGCCGGGTGTGCCCGCAGGACCGTTTATGTGAGGGCGCGTGTACGCTGCATGACGGTTTTGGCGCAGTCACTATCGGTAATGCAGAAAAATACATAACGGATACTGCGCTCGCCATGGGCTGGCGTCCCGATTTGAGCAATGTCATCCCTACGGGGAAGCGTGTAGCTATTGTGGGTGCAGGTCCTGCAGGTCTTGGCTGTGCCGACATTCTCGCTCGAAATGGTGTGACCCCCGTTGTTTTCGATCGTTACCCTGAGATAGGTGGTTTATTAACCTTCGGTATCCCCCAATTTAAGTTGGAAAAACAGGTCATGGAGCGCCGTCGAGAAGTGTTTGAGGGAATGGGTATCGAGTTCCGATTGAACACGGAGATCGGTGTTGATATTGACGCTCAAGATCTTCTCGAGGATTTCGACGCTGTCTTTTTAGGTATGGGTACCTACAAGGCCATGCAAGGTGGATTCGCCGGTGAGGATTTGCCGGGAGTACACAAGGCGCTTGATTACCTGATAGGGAACGTCAACGAAAAGATGGGGTACGCTCAACCACCTGAGAACTTCATCGATCTCAAAGGCAAGACGGTCGTTGTTCTTGGCGGTGGTGATACGGCCATGGATTGTGTTCGAACTGCAGTGCGACAGCAGGCAGAGCAGGTGTTTTGTGTCTACCGCCGAGACGAGGAAAACATGCCGGGATCTCGTCGCGAAGTCCAAAATGCGCGAGAAGAGGGTGTAAAGTTTCTTTTCAATCGCCAGCCGATTAGCGTCATTGACTACTTCGGTGAGACCGGTGGCGTGAAAGTCGTCGAGACTCGCTTAGGCGAGCCCGGACCAGACGGCCGCCGTCGTCCCGAGCATATCGAAGGGTCAGAGCAAGTGCTCGAAGCTGACGCAGTGATCATGGCGTTTGGATTCCAGCCGAGTCCCACAGATTGGATGGGAGATATGGAAATTGCGCTAAATGATTGGCAAGGCGTTATTGCTCCAGAGCACCAGGCCTTCAAGTTTCAAACATCAAATCCCAAAGTGTTTGCTGGTGGTGATATGGTACGCGGTTCCGACCTTGTGGTTACCGCCATTTGGGAAGGTAGGCAGGCCGCTGAAGGTATCTTGGATTACCTAGCGGTCTAAACATAAAAAAAGATCAGAGCGAGTTGCACATAGAGGCGACCGCTCGGGGGATCCTGCCATTATGGCGACACTGCAAAATGATAGATTTTTGCGGGCACTTTTGCGTGAGCCCGTAGACCGTACTCCGCTTTGGATGATGCGCCAAGCGGGGCGTTATTTACCAGAATANCGAGCCACACGCGCTNAGGCGGGCAGTTTTATGGGCCTTTGTACCCAGCCCGAGCTCGCCTGCGAGGTCACTATGCAGCCGTTGCGTCGTTATGATATGGACGCNGCNATTCTNTTTTCNGACATCTTAACGATTCCTGATGCGATGGGCTTAGGGCTCTATTTCACAGAAGGTGAGGGGCCTCGTTTCGAGCGCCCGCTGTCATCCGANGCAGATATCGCAGCCCTTGAGCCGAACAGAGCACGAGACGAACTCGGTTACGTGATGGATGCTGTTTCACTTATCCGCAAAGAGTTGAACGGGAAAGTGCCNCTCATTGGGTTCTCCGGATCTCCTTGGACCTTGGCCACTTATATGGTTGAGGGGGGGTCTTCAAAAGATTTCGCAAAGACTAAATCACTTGCGTTCAATAATCCTGCAGCNATGCATCAGTTACTCGATAAACTGGCNGATGCAGTAGCGGTNTANCTCACAACTCAGGTCGAGCAGGGTGCGCAAGCGNTGCAAATCTTTGATACCTGGGGTGGATCGTTAAGTCATGAGGCTTACCAAGAATTNTCACTGCGCTACATGCAGGCCGTGATTGNNAGGTTGCCTCGTGAGGCCGACGGACGCCGAGTCCCGATCATTGTGTTTACAAAAGGCGGTGGCCAGTGGTTAGAGCAAATCGCCGATTGTGGTGCTGATGCAGTGGGACTGGATTGGACTACCGACATCAGTAGTGCCCGTGCACGCNTAGGCGATAAGGTCGCCCTNCAAGGTAATATGGATCCGGCAATGCTCAATGCGAAGCCGGAGCGAATCCGCGAAGAGGTCGCCAAGATACTTGCCGGTTANGGAAATGGNACNGGTCATATCTTNAACCTCGGNCANGGCATCACTCCCGGAATTGATCCNGAGTGTGTCNGTGCGATGGTTGATGCCGTTATCGANCTCTCACCCGCCTACCACTCGTAATCCGTCAGCTCGTGATTCATGTTGAGNGCGGGGAGATCTGAATCAGGTNTCCCCACNACTTTGGCGGGTACGCCAGCCACGGTTGTGTGCGCTGGGACGTCCTTTAATACAACGCTACCCGCGCCGACCTTGGCGCCTTCGCCNACATGAATNTTGCCCANAATTTTTGCGCCTGCGCTGATTAAAACNCCATCGCCAATTTTCGGGTGTCGGTCNCCATGTTCTTTACCNGTACCACCTAGCGTCACACTTTGAAGTATTGAAACTNTATTGCCCACNATTGCGGTTTCACCTACGACCAGACCGGTTGCGTGGTCAAGCATAATACCACTGCCGAATGTCGCNGCTGGATGAATATCAACCCCAAACTTCATCGAGGCTCGGCTTTGCATCAGTAGCGCTAGNGACTTGCGATTTTGCTGCCAAAGCCANTGGGCGACCCGGTGAAGNTGAAGCGCATGGAAACCNTTAAAGAAAAGCAGAGGNAAGTGNAGNGATTCGCAGGCTGAGTCGCGCTCTAGAACAGCAGTAAGATCGGCTCGCATGGCACTNCGAATATCGTCNTTCGTNGCGAAGGCCTCAGAAATAACATTGCACAACACGCGNGCCGGCACTGTGGCGCAGTCTACTTGTTGTCCCAACTGTGAACTCAGGGCACTTTCTAANCTCGAGTGGNTTANGANTGANGCGCTCAAAAAATCGGACATCATGGGCTCATTNCGCANNAGCTCCTCGACTTCNCCGCATATTTGAANCCAAACCGGATCCTGCGCATGTTCTTCTTTTGTGTTTGGCAGTNCTTGAAGCGCCATTNTGCTCTCCATCAANGTATGAANAACAGTACCTCAGTCATCATCTCTGGCTCCACCTTCTTNGGGCNGAATCGACTCGCACTGCCAGAGATTTTCATTATTTGCGTCGTACTTTCGCTCAAAGAGNGTCAGTGGGTCAGTAGCTCNNACTTCAGTTATCNGNCTGTGATACCCGAGAAGATGCATGCCCGCTTCAAATTCTTCAACGTAGGTCAGCCAATTGCTGCGCAGNACAACNNNTCCCCCNAGGGCCCTNAGGAGGGGGAATGCTGGATGNCCNTGTATGCGTCTTTTTAGATGGGACTTTTTAGGCCAAGGNTTTGGGTACAGTANGTANTGCTGACTGCATCGTATCCCCGCCTNNNCTAAAAGGGCCCATGTNTGTTCGCAACTCGCTCGAATCAGATGATAGTTNGTGACCTCGGTAGAGACATGCTTTGCGAGTCGATCCTGAGACTTGTCGATACCGATTACGAGTGCGTTGGGAAAGCGCTCGGCAAGCTTCATCGTACTCATGCCGGTGCCGCAGAACGAGTCTAAGATCAGTGGGCCACTATGCTGACGAGCGAGCTTGATAATTTTGTCCGCGGCAATCCGTGTGTGCTCGGGTATTGGCTCTTGCCAAGTGCTCAGCAGATGCTTTTTTATGGTTGTAGCGAGGTCCTCGTGTATCCCATTTTGATTCGAGTAGACGCTGGATAGTGGCTCATCTTTCATTTGATGTCGCTCCACGGTGCTGACATGATGTGATCGTTTTCTCTGGGGTTGGAACCATCATGAGACGGGATTTGCGGCCGTTTTGGATCAAGCGACTGTACCTTCGTATAAGAGCTTTGTGGATATGGTGGTTTTTGGCGCCACGCTGCGAGGCATTAGGTCCGCATGCCACGATCATGTCTCCTTGGTTCGTTATCATATCAGGACCTAATATCCGAATTGGCCATTCATTCACCGCAATAGGTGAAATGCATCACCCTGTACAGATTGGTGTTTGGGGGCGAGATTTCGGTGTGGGTCGCGTAGAAATTGGTGACGCGTGTTTGATGAGTCCGGGTGCGCGAATTTCCGCTAGTGATGAGATCGTTATCGGTGATGGCTGCATGATGGCCCATGGGAGTTACATCACTGACTCCGATTGGCACGGTATTTATGATCGCGTAAACCGGGATGAGACCGTGAAGCCAGTGCGCTTGGGCAATAATGTATGGCTGGGCGACCGTTCTACTGTACTTAAAGGGGTTACCATTGGGGACAATAGCATTGTCGCTGCGAGTTCCGTGGTAACCAAAGATGTTCCGGCCAATGTAATTGTTGCGGGCAATCCTGCGGTTATTGTTCGGGAGCTGGATGAGGGTGAGACGAGATATACGCGCAGCGATATGTTCGCGAATCCCGAGGAGACGATGGCTTATTTCCGCTCTCTTGATGCGACCTTGCTAGCGGAGAATACGACGTGGCGTTGGCTTACCAGTGCGATTTTTCCTCGTTCTAGACGAGAGCAATAGACCCGCGCTCGGCCGACGCAATCGTAAAGCCACAGACGGACTTAGCGCCGGAGTCCTTAAGTGCTAGCGCCGCCGCATTCAATGTTGAACCCGTGGTAACAACATCATCGAGGATGAGAACCCTTTGGGCTAATACTTGTTGGTTTACTTGGAAATGCGACGCGGCAATGTGCCGCTCATGCCGATGTTTTAAATGCTGATAGGGCAGTTTGCGCCTCGGTTTCAGAATTAAAGTCGGCCTGTTAATGAAGCCATGTTTCATTAAAGCGTTGGCCAAAAGCCAAACTGGATCAAACCCTCGGGTCAGTCGCCTTTTCCAATGACTGGGAATAACGGTAACGATGTCATAGTTAGGTGGGGCTATTAAAGCGTCTGTTATCAGTCCGGCGATGTAATTAGTGAGCTCGATCATGCTGCGATATTTCCAGCGTGTTATGAGCTCAGCCACAGCTCCCTGATAGTAAAACGCGGAAGAAAGGCTTTCCAATGCGCGCTCATTTGCGTAGGGACTTCGGATGCCTAGACTCCGTTCTTTGTTATTCATCATTGCGCATAACGGCGTACCAATGTCGGATACCGTTCTTATTGATAGGCAGTTTGTTCCGGGCTTGCGGAGAGCTACAATCGCTGCCTGACAGGGGTCGCAGAGTTTGTCAGCCGTGCGATGATGCTTGTCACACAGAGCGCATTTTGGTCGCAGGACCGTTGTTAATATTCGATGGGCGTAAGACCCTATTTTTTGAGTTTTCACGTCGGTCGGGACCGTAAAGGCTGCGGAACTCAGGATGGTCGGTAATTCATCTTGCCGCTTCGTCACCTTCGGTCGCAGATGATGAGCTTTAGCCTGTTAAGCTTCATCTTGTGCGCTTGGTATGAAAACGCGAAAGTAACACAGCAGGTTGAGGTGAACGGATGAAAGACCCAGATACGAAAGCGTCAGAGATTGACACCCCTGTTCTGACGCCAGAAGATCAGGCGCGAGTCGATCGCTTTGTCAGTACGGGTGTGAACGCCACTGATAAAAAGCCGTTTCGCCCAATATTGTTGGTGATTCTGTTGGTGTCGGTGGTAACCGGGTTTTCTCTGCTCAGTCAGTTGCTCGCAAAAACGGCGGGGGTCTACTAGCGATACGGAGCGCGCTTAACGGTGAACACGCTAATCACTCGCCGTTAAGCCCTGCGTTTGCCGTTCCCCGGTGCTTCAGGCCTTTTAGTCGATAGCCAAAGCGGCCCTGTTTAATCTGCGTTCTTCGAGAATCACGATAATGAGAAGCGCTAATATGATCAGCAGATTGGCAGCATAACTCCCAATAACAATAAGTCTGTCATCAGGAAGAGTGCGCCACTGGCGAATGACACCGCTGAAGATAAAATAGGTATGAACCCATGCAATCACGGTAAATACGCGCTCAATTTGCCAGTTGAAATTGAGGGCTACTGTGCCGACAACTAGCATCGCAAATCCGATAAGGAAGCGGATTTGGTGAATCTGATAGTCAGCCGATTCACCGGTGACCGCAGCCGCCATGTAGGGTTTGAGAATGCCGGAGAACCATCCCATTAAATAAAGCGTCGTTAATAGCAGCAGCAGAAACCAGGATGTCCTAAATAACCTCGATTTTTGCTGTAGCGTCTGTCTTACGCCGTTCAGACCAAACAGTGGCATGTCCTTAAGGAGTACGTCGAGCTCTTCTTGCGATGGTGCTAAATCCGTCTCACTGTTTTTGCGTTTCATCGCGTCGGATTCGTTAGGCATTATGCGTCCTCCGACTCAAATTGTTTGAAGCAGATGTAAGTCAGCGAGACCATGAAAAGGGGACGCATAACGACAGCGGCTTTTGCGAGGGGGTGCTCCGGGAGAAATAAGACTGAGTCGAGCACCATGTAGTCTTCAATGAACATCACCCAGGCGAGTGCGCTCATGATGGCCATGGGCATCGCAAGCGGCGCCTTGCTCGCAAGGAGCCAACTGTAGGTGACAAGACCCGCGACCACGATCCAAATGCGGATTGCAGTTAAATCATAAAGCAACGCCACGGATGAGGCGGAAGAAGGGTCAAGCTGCCCGGTTGATACGACAAGGGTGTACAAGCCTATCAATATCGCAGCGTACGAGAAGCTGATTGTTTGGGCGAGTGAGTATGAAAAATTGGGCAATTGATGTTCTCATGCTTCGTTATTGGTCAGTCTTGTTTGCAAGACTTCTTTTAATAATAGGTACGTCGCTCGCGTCACCGTGCTACATCGGCGGAAATATGTCAATCCTGACAAGATCGTCAAAAATTTGGCGAATTTATTGAGGCTGTCCGCCGGCCGATCCACGACGTTTTAGTCGCACATCGCCCCCTTGCTCGGGGTTCTTTCGCCAAGGGGCGCCGTGACATTGCTCACGATTAGGGCAGGCGTCCGTGCATCCTCTACAAGGGAGCGGCGTGGGTCGCTGAATTTGTTCCGCCATACTGTTCGCCGTGTCGCTGTTGAGGGCGCGTGAGTGTAGCGCGATGGCGCGGGGTGGAGAAACGATGTTGTATTTTTGACTCAGTCGGGTGTGGCCCCTTTTGTCCATGGTGCTGAAAAGTAGCTCAATGAATAACGTAATGAATAGCGCAATAAATAGTGGGACTCAACATCCTTACGAGGGCGTTAGCGAGTTGGTGGCCGCGATCTTTGCTTTGATGAACTCGGTGTGCGGGACGTACAGCAGCTCAGAAACCTTCCTGATGGCCGCCTCTTCGTATTTATCGATGATTCCATCCGCGTACGCGATTTGCCAGAGCTGTTTAACGAGGGAGCATCGA
>NZIJ01000086.1 GCA_002689915.1 Halieaceae bacterium
CCGGCTTTGCCCATAAAGGTAAAGCGATAGCCCGATGAGGCGCCATAAAAGGTGAGCACACCATTTTCTCCAAGCAACTGGAATGAACGTGGGAATGCGGTTTCACCTGCGTGTGAGACAGAGTAATCAATCTGCCCACCGACTTTCTTTTCAGCCTCGGCAACAAACGCTTCGCCTGCCGCCTCCCAGGCGTCCCATTCTTTGGGGTCATCGGGTACGGCCGTGAAAATATCGGACCAACGGCTGTCTTTTCGGTTGATGGCGTGACCACCCACGGCTTCGACACGTTCGCCTCGGTTTTCACTAGAAACCATACCCAGCGCACCACAGCTGGAGGAGAGCGCACTGCGCAAGCAGTCATAACCCGTGCCTGTGGAGGCTCCCTCGACAAATAGACGTTTACCGGGTTCGATAGCCAGCGTGTTGTACAGAGCACGATGAATCGTGCCCATGGTTAACCCATAGGATCCCGCTTCCTCGATACTGATTCCCGGCAGTTTGGCGTGGAGCTGCGGTCCTTGTACCGTCAAGAATTGAGCGTGGCTGCCATCGTTGCGTTCGTAGCCCTGAATTCGGAAGTCCGCCGCCATGGGATCAAGCCCCTGATCGGGCGCCATAAGCTCGCTCTGCCCTGAGTAAATGGTGACGATGTCGCCGACTGACAAACGGCCTTCGCGGACCAAGTCTTGCCCGAGCTGAGCGACAATACCGACACCACCCGAACCGGTTACCTGCACGTCGGCATCGCGCGCATCAAAGGGTGATACAGGAATGCCGGTGATTGCCCAAATGTCGTTGAAATTCATCTCTGAAGCGAGAATGTAGACCAACGCTTCGTTGGCGCTGGGTAAGGGAGTTGGCAACACTAACTCTTTCTCAGCAACCTCAGGGTCGCCGTGAAGGGGACTGCCGTCTTCATGCGATCGCATGACACCGTAGCCCAATTGGTATTGAGGAATGGGCGTAATGCCGGGGAAAAAACTGGCGCCCATGGGTAACAGCTTGCCCTCATCGATCAGTGCTGCGCGCTCATCCTGCGACGCATCGGGCTGCACTGCTTTAGGTTTGGGCGGTAGCGGTGCGCTACGCTTTTCAAGGAAAGCGGAGATACCCTCAGGGCCACACTCGGGGTCACAAACACCCTTAGCGAAAAGCTCAGCCTCGCGACGCAAGCCGGCAGCTTGTCCGTCACGCGCGCCGGTCAGCATCGCATCGATGATGAACTCGACGGGTTTCGTACGCCCACTATTGCGAATTTGCTCGAGTGCCCCAGCAACGCCGGAGTGGGTCGTCAGCGACTCGTCGATTGCAAGAGCGTGCTCTCGTTGATCCTTTAGTTTCTTCCTGCGCGCCATTGATGCTTTTAGGGCATCACCACCTGAAAAGTGGTCCCTGAGCGCTGCCATCGCAGCTTCAACCGTGGACAGGCCTTCAGTGGTCACAATGTCGTCGATCAGCCCGATTTCAAGCGCTTTTTCGGCATCAATCGTGCGACCATCGAGCATCATCCGTAACGCTTCTGCGGCACCGTCTACACCCCGTGCGTCAAAAAGCTTCCGGGTTAAACGCTGTGTGCCGCCATACCCCGGTAACAGATTCAAATTGATCTCAGGCTGTCCGAACTCCGCGTGTTGCGCGGCAATGACGTGAGAGCAAGCAAGAACAAGCTCGTTACCACCACCAAGGGCAGGGCCATTAACGGCGGCGATAATGGGGATATCGAGGTTTTCTAACGTGGCAAAGGCGGTCTGCGCGGCGTTAGGAAGGGTTTGAGCGGATTCTAAATCACCCTTTTCACCGATCTTTAGGAGCTCCTTCACGTCGGCACCTGCAACGAACGTGTTGCGTGCGCCCGTTACCACCATGGCTGACAGATCGTCTTGGTGGGCAAGCTGCGTAAGCGCCGTGTGCAACTCGTCGAGTGTGCGCTCGCTCAAGGCATTGACCGGTGGACTGCTAATGACCACAAGGGCTACCAAGCGACCGGGCGCAATTTCGTGCGTTTCCACGCGGAGATATCGCCAGGTCTGCACGACGCGACGTGCCTCGGTTAAGCGGCCGAAGTCCTTCCACTGCGTAACAGCGGTGCGGATTTCATCGACCGATTCGGGGTTCTTCAATGTCGAAATGTCACCCAGCGGCTGATCCAGCAGAATCGAGCGCAATGTCCGGCGCATGTATTTTCCAGATCGCGTTTCGGGGAAGGCTGAAACCACCAAGAAGTCAGATGGGACTGCCGTCGCACCCTTTTCGGANCGGACTAACGACTGAAGTCGCGCCANATCGTCATCGGATAGCTTTCGCCCNGCTGCAGCNACCAAAAANGCTACNGGNGTTTCGCCTTTTTCATCGTGAGGGGCGCCAACGACAACCACGTTGCCCACTGGCGAGTCCTCTCGCAGCGTCTTGTCTCTGAGGATGGCNCCTTCGATTTCCTCGGTGCCGATNCGATGCCCCGATACGTTGATAACGTCGTCAGAGCGACCATGGAGTGTGAAGGCNCCGTCNTCGTGCTGACGNGCGTAGTCGCCCTGCGTATAAGTAAGTTCACCACCCCATCGATTGAAATATACCTCTGTGAANCGGTCGATATCGCCACGCCAGCTGTTCTCNAATAAATTATCAGCATCGCCCCATAGCGTTCTTGCCAGATAGGGGTAGGGCNGTGTGATAACGAGCTCTCCTTTTTCTCCGGACTCGGCTGTACGCCATTGGGTTACCGTACCGTCCTGAGCGGTTTCCTCGGCAACGCGNACCTCCGCCTGCACCCAGGGAAGTGGCCATGTTTTTGCATCAGCAGAGAGNGGCTTGTATCCGCCCCAAGGGCAGCTGAAGACAATNCCACCATGCTCGGTTGCCCAGTAGGAGTTGATGTAGTGCTTGCAAATATTGTCCATCGCAAACTGCTGAACAGCGGGGGAGACCGGTTCCGCACAGAANGTCCCGACNCGCAGCGANGACATGTCAAAGTCAGCCATTTCACGCGCGCTTGCGGGGTCTGTCATTACCGCNTTGAGGAAGGTTGATCCCGCCTTGAACAGCGTTACTTTGTANCGTTCGATAATCGAGGAGAATCGACCTGCATGCGGNAACAGGGGTGAGCCCTCTGCGATAACCGTNGTCATACCCTGAACCAGCGGTGCGGCAATAAGATAGCTCTGNCCNGTAATCCAGCCGGGGTCGCCAATGACGTAAAGGGTGTCATCCTCGGTAGCGCTGAAGACGGTTCGCATCGTGTGGCTCACACCACTGAGCCANCTGCCGTGTGTGTGCACGACACCCTTGGGCTTGCCCGTAGAGCCTGACGTGTAAATGATNAAGAGGGGGAAGTTGGAATCAACANTCTCTACCGGNAGCACNGCGTTAAGCTTGGCCCACANCTCCGCGGCACTATCACCTGAAAGATCGGNAAAGGAAGAGAGACCCAAATGCCCAGCAATCNTTGCCTTCGCNGNATCGACCAGGTCGTTTGACCACTTATCCCGAGCATGCTCCACGATCTCTTGCCCNGTGTAGTCGACGACNATCACGTTGTCGATGTCGTGCTTTGCNTCGGCAAGCTGGCGTGCAACAGCCGTTCGCAGTTCCGCCGTCATCTCGGCNGGCAGTGCATTTTGNTTAGCTATCGAAGCACCAAGCTCACGCATCAAGTCCGAACGTTCTAGGGTGATTTCTCCTGCCAANGCCTCGTGAACNTCGTTGTANAGGNTTTCTGCTAAGGCACCCAGATCGTANGTTGCCANAACGGTTTGCAAGGTTTGTAACGCTGTNTCCCTNGGAATGTAGTTNTCGAGCGCGGGGTCGGTATACGTACCCTTGTAAGCGACAACCTCGGCGTTTCTGTAACCACCGTCTGCGGTAATCACNAACTTAGCNCCTGCGTCGTGGATGCGGTCGGAGAGCGTTTTGGCNGAGAATCCNCCAAACACGGGCGTNTANACNACCCCCATNCGNTGGGCTGCGAGCATGTAAAAGANCTGCTCGGGAATATTGGGTAGGTTAAAAGCGATGCGATCGCCNNTCGAAAGCCCCAAGTCTTTNAGAACTTGCATCCGCGCCACGACTTCTTCAAANAGGACGCGGTAACTGAAGTGCTGCTCGGTAACCGGTCCGCCACGACCCTCGTTCTTCGATGGATCCCAGCGATCACCTTCAAAGATAATAGCCGTCTTGTCANCGCGGCCCTGTAGCAAGTGACGATCAACTAAGTTAAAGCACGCGTTTGTTTGTCCACCCGTAAACCATCGGTAGTAGGGCGCCGCAGATTGGTCCAGCACGGAGGACCAAGGNGTCCAGTCCTCATCGTCCAATGCCACNNTTTCACCGCGAGAATCCCAGCCCACCCAGCCNCTATCGCCGGTGCGNGCAAGCCATGCACCGCTGGAGGCGTTCTGCCAGTGAATCTCTCTCGAAGCGACGTCCGCATGAAACTGATCGGCATCGTTCTGTATGTGNTNTCTAAGCGCATCCTCATNGGACTGNGACGGTAAAACGCCCCAGNTACGGTCATCGCTCATGCTTTTCTCCCTCTCNAAAAATCGTTGACGGAGGAGGCTGATTNAGCAGACGTCTGCACCGAACGCNACTTGCATCCAGAGCNCACNTGCCAACAAGCACCGGAAGCCCGGTTCTCCCCACCGCTTGATTACGCCCAAGGTACGTGAGGGGGCAGTCGGTAGATCACCGAAATTGGTAATTTGTCACATGGTAAATACTGAGTATTTAGCTACGCAAACTGAAGCGCTTGCTGAAAAACGCGCTCATCAACGTTCCCACCGGAAGCCACTACGACGAGCTCCTGGTCGTCTGGCAACGTGGCCGGGTCGAGCGCGGCCGCGAGAGCGACAGCGCCACCGGGCTCTATTACCAATTTGAGCGTATCGAAGGCTACTTTCATGGCATTCAGTACGGCCATGTCACTGACGGCAAAGCCAGGCCCAGCGTAACGCTTGAGCACGGGGAAGGTGAGCTCTCCCGGGGTTGGCGTTACGATAGCGTCACAAATCGATCCTTGCTCAGTGGCATTCGTAACGCGCTCGCCTAAACTCAGTGATCGAGCGGTATCGTCAAAGCCCTCAGGCTCTACCGTATGTAGTGTTATGTCTTTGGCCAATGAATGGAGCGCCGTTGCCAGTCCAGCACTGAGGCCGCCGCCACCGCAACAACAGAGCAAGGAGCTTGCCTTGGCACCTGCATCCCTCAGTTGGTCGACGAGCTCAAGTCCGATACTGCCTTGGCCCGCGATGACATGCGGGTCGTCGTAGGGTTTTATCAGATGTAGCCCTTCCTGTGTTGCGAGCTGTGTGCCAATCGCCTCTCGACTCTCAACGCCGCGCTTATAGCGGACGACCCGGGCGCCATAGGCCTCGGTATTGGCCACCTTATTTGCCGGGGCGTCGTGAGGCATGATGATCGTAGCCCGAGCCCCCCATATTTTTGCAGCAAGCGCGACGCCTTGAGCATGGTTGCCTGAGGAATAGGCGACGACACCTCGTTCAAGCACTTCGCTTGAGAGTGCACTGACGGCGGAACATGCTCCTCTGAATTTGAAGCTACCGGTCACCTGAAGCGGCTCAGCTTTGAGCCAAAGTCTTCTCCCAGCGATAGCATCTAGCCGCGGCGAATTGAGCAGTGGGGTTTTTACGATATGGCTCTCAATGCGCTGATACGCGTCTTGAATTTCCTTCAGGGTAACGGTCACGGTGTGTCCTCTGGGCATTGAGTGCGAAATGTTTATTGTGTTTTCGCCACGCCAAAATTGATCCGGTTGGCATGAAATTTCGAAGTAAGACTAATACATACGGTGGGGCGCGTGCAGTGTTGGATTATGTGCAGCACGACGGGGGAAGAGAGGATGCCGGATTTCGGGGCAGGTCAGACTGTGTCGTGCGGGCCATCTGCTTGATTACGGGCGACGCTTACACCCATGTTCGACAAGACTTGTCGTACCTTCAGAAAAAGATGACAGGCGGTCTTTATCCCTCGATCTCCGATGGTGTGATGACACCGGTCCACTATTTATATCTAACCAGTAAAGGCTGGGAGCTTACGCTTACAAAAAGTGCCTATCTCCCTGACATTCCTCGCGACGGACACCACATCGCCGTTATCCCACGTCATGTGATGGCGGTGAGAGAGGGCGCTGTCTGGGATGCCTGGGATTCGCGGTTTAGTCGTCGCACAAAGAGCGGCTATCCCCGCCTGCTTGGCTATTACACCCCGCCAGTTTGAGACTGACTATCGGGGTCAGGCATCAATCCAGCGGACGATGTAATCCTCTAGCGCATCGAGGTCGACCTCAGACTCCGATACTACTTTTCCTCTTATGCCACGCGGATCTTTCCTTACCGACGAAACGTGGCCGCTGATAAGCGGGTGCCATAGTGGGAGTTCTTTGTTCTCGGATCGCAGCCTGTATGCGCAGGAGGCGGGCAACCACTTCATCTGATCAGGCGTCATCTTGCCTACGTCCATACAGTCAGGCACGCGGTTAAACCGCTCGCGATAGTCGCCGCATCGGCCACTTTTGACATCGAGTAGGTGGCAGGCCACTCGCGTGTAAAACACCTCTTCGGTGTCCTCATCCTGCAGTTTGTGCAGGCAACACTTTCCACAACCGTCGCAGAGCATTTCCCACTCTTGCTGGCTTAGCTCAGAGAGCGGTGTCTTATTCCAGTAATTAGCATCTTGCGACATGGCTAACTTTCCCAAATTATCCGCTTAGGTTGGCCGGGCACATTGCGTCACTGCCCTTCTTTAATGCCCTTCCTTGGAAAGGTGTGCCAACGAGCCTGCATTTTTCTCCCAATTGCGGCCATCGAAGGGCGTGTCGTAAATGGCGTCGATGGTCTCGGGTTTAATACATCGCGCGTTGACGCTCACCCCGTCCGGATTGGACCGAGGGATATAGAAAGACTTAACGCCACACCGGCTACAGAAGTAATGCTTCGCCATACCGCTGCCGAAGGTATACAGGGATAGCAATTCCTCGCCCCGAGTCAGTGTAAAGCGGCTTTCCGGAACCAGCAGGTGCTGATAGTGATTGATCTCGCAAATACTGCAGTTGCAGGTATGAGTCACCAGCACTGCGGGCGCCTCAACTGTCCACTCAACGCTGCCACAGTGACATCCTCCTGTGTGCGTTACACGTGGACCGGCCTCAGCCGCCTCTACTTTTTGGCGCCTGATGCGAATCTGTTCAATCAGACCGGAGGTGTCCCATCGACCGCCACCATTCACTTGCACATCCGCATACTGCTCATCGACCAGTGTGGCGATGGGTAAGTGCAGACCCAACCGGTCGGCCACATCGAGCGCAAAACCTAAGTCTTTTCGCATCCAATCGATGGCGAAGCCAAAATTGTATTCTCGCTTTGCAATCGTCGCAGCCCGATTCGTCAACTGCCATGATTGCGCCGCACCGCCTTGTATAGCGTTCGTTACCTCGTCTATGTCGAGACCTGCACATTCAGCAAAGTGGAGTGCTTCCGATAGGCCACCCAAAATGCCGGCGATAGCGAGTTGGTTTACCATCTTTGTTGTCTGGCCACTTCCCACACCGCCCATAAGCTGAGCATGCTTTGTGTAACAGCGCATGACCGGTTCCACTTGATCAAACGCTGCACTGTCTCCGCCCACCATTGTCGTCAGGACACCGTTCTCCGCGCCCGCTTGTCCGCCGGATACAGGGGCGTCCAAAAAGTGAACCCCAATGGCGTCGCAGGCATCGTGTATTTCTAATGCAAGTTCTTTCGATGTCGTTGTGTGATCTACCAGCAGTGCGCCTTGCGTCATCGTGGACAAAACACCTTCAGACTCAGACGTGACCGCCCGAACGTCGCTATCATTGCCTACGCACAGAAAGACAACGCTTGCACCGACGGCCGCTTCTGCGGGGGTTGGTGCGGAGGATCCACCAAATTCGTCGACCCAGGCGAACGATTTAGTCTCGGTGCGGTTGTAGACGCATACGTCTAAACCATGACGCTGTAAGTGGCCAGCCATGGGATAGCCCATGGCGCCAAGGCCAATAAAGGCAACGCGTTGTTGACTCGACATGGGAGGGGTTCCTGATGCAAGGTTTAGACACAATTTCCGGAGTTAGTTGACCATGAAAACAGTGATAAGGCGATCTTTCGCCGCGTTATCGACCATGATTTTAGCGCTCAACGTGAGCGCCCAGGATTTGGGTCCAGGTGCGCGGCCCGTTGGCGAGAATTGGTCTCGAAGCCCCGTGATGGCGACCAACGGTATGGCGGCGACGGCTCAACCCCTGGCGTCTTTGATTGCAGTAGATGTACTCAAGGCAGGAGGCTCTGCTGTTGATGCAGCCATAGCGGCAAACGCTGCTTTAGGATTGATGGAACCCACCGGTAATGGCATTGGAGGTGATCTATTTGCCATCGTCTGGGACCCAGAATCCAAACAACTCTATGGTTACAACGGCTCAGGTCGCTCCCCTAAAGGCCGGTCTTATGCGCAGCTCACCACCGCAATTGCGAAGATGAAGGCCTTAGGTAAGCTCCCGGAGGACTACGTAGGTATCCCGTCGCACGGCTCACTTTCCGTGACAGTGCCGGGTACGGTGGACGGATGGTTTGCGCTGCATGGGCGGTGGGGGCAGTTGCCAATGAGCACCGTTCTTCGTGATCCCATTAAGTATGCCAATGAGGGTTTTCCATTATCGCCGGTTATTGCCGCAGGCTTTGAGGCCAATCGTCGTCGCTTCGAGACCGTGGCGCCGATGGTGGAGGAACGCGACAATGCGACAAACACCTACTTCAAAGGTGGTGTAGCGCCCAAGGCGGGAGAAATCTTCCGCAACCCTGACTTAGCCAAATCGCTGGAGGCCATCGCTAAAGGCGGGCGAGACGCGTTTTACAGTGGACCTATCGCGCAAAAAATGGCGGCTTATTTTGAAAAAATCGGTGCCGATTTGACCCTAGCCGACCTGGAAAGTCACGAGGGCGAATGGGTTGAACCAAGGGGTGTCGATTACCATGGATACACACTCTTTGAGCTGCCGCCCAATGGTCAGGGATTCGCCGCATTGATGATGCTCAATATCCTCAAGCAGATTGATTTGCGTGAGTTTGAGCGTGGCTCGACTGAAATGTTTCATTACATGGTGGAGGCCAAACGCCTGGCCTTCGAGGCCATGGCGGGTACGTTCGCAGACCCTGACTTCGCACAGGTGCCAATTGATCAGCTCTTAAGCGATGCATTTGCAAAGCGTCAGTTCGACCGCATTGCACAAGATAGGGTGATATCACCGTCTCAGCTGGCCGTTGAACTAGAAGGTGAGGGTGATACGACCTACCTCACGGTCGTCGATGGAGACGGCATGATGGTATCGCTCATCCAGTCTAATTACCGCGGTATGGGAAGTGGGCTCGTTCCGACAGGGCTCGGATTCATGTTGCAAGACCGTGGCGAGTTGTTTTCCTTAGAGGCGGGTCACCCCAACGTTTATGCCCCAGGCAAGCGTCCGTTTCACACCATTATTCCTGCTTTTCTTTTCAGGGACGGAAAGCCTTTTATGAGTTACGGGCTCATGGGAGGGGGAATGCAGCCGCAGGGGCATGTCCAAGTGCTCGTGAATATTGCGGATTTCGGAATGAACCTCCAGGAAGCGGGTGACGCAGCGAGATTTCTCCACGATGGCGGCTCGAGCCCTGATGAGGGTAAGGACACTGACTACGGAACTTTATTTGTCGAGCCCGGTGTACCCGAAGCTACGGTAAAAGCGTTGCGCGCATTAGGACACAGAGTTGAAGTGGACGACACGGCGGGCAAGTTTGGTGGCTACCAGGCGATTAGCCGAAATGCGCAGACGGGCGTGTTAACGGGGGCTACGGAAATGCGTAAGGATGGAACGGTTGTTGGCTACTGATACGCGACCACTTGCCGTCGTGGTCGGAAGTGGTGGGGCCATTGCTCGATCACTCCTAGCACGGTGGTGTGAGTCAGGTCTTTACCACGTGGTTGCTGTGGGTCGGTCTCATTGCGATATTCAGGGTGTGCATTCGCTCACCACGGATTACTCAGAGGCATCACTCGCTGAGGTTACTGCCGCGGTCTCAGCACTGGGTTCAAACATTGAGCGCTTGGTTGTCACAAACGGCGTGTTGTCGGGTGCGGATTTCAGTCCTGAGCGCAAAGTGGGCGATCTAACGACGGCATCTTGGCAGCATGTTATGACTGTAAACGCACTGACTCCCATGCTGATCCTCTCGGCACTGTGGTCGCTTATGCGCTCGTCGACCCAGCCGCGTGTTGCGGTTTTGACTGCGCGCGTCGGCAGCTTGTCGGATAACGAGTTGGGTGGGTGGTATAGCTACCGGGCCAGTAAAGCGGCACTCAATATGATGCTTAAATGTGCTGCCATTGAAGTGAGGCGAATCAACAAGAATGCCAAATTGATCGCTTATCATCCGGGCACGGTAGATTCTCCGCTGTCGAAGCCTTTTCAGCGATCTGTGCCTGAGGGGAAACTATTTTCCCCTGATTTTTCGGCCGAGCAACTCGACAATTTGATGACGAGCGCGGTGCCAGACGGCACGCTTTCTTACTTAGATTGGGCGGGGCAAGCCATAGACTGGTAGCCCGCCAACGTAAGGTTCGGACCTTTACGCTTACGACAAGAATTCAGCGCGCGATGCTGGATCCGTTTTGAATACACCACCAAGTGACGTTGTTCGCGTTGTCGAGTTGCCATCTTTCACGCCACGCGCTTTCACGCAGTAGTGGACCGCGTTCATTGTTACAGCGACATTGTCCGTACCCAGAAGGGTCTGCAATGCCACAAGAATTTGCTGGGTGAGGCGCTCTTGGACCTGTGGGCGCTGCGCGAAGAACCGGACTAAACGGTTGATTTTTGAGAGCCCGATAACTTTTTCGTTTGGAATGTAAGCGACTTTCGCAGAGCCATCGATCGTCACGAAATGGTGCTCGCAGGTGCTTGTCAGATCTATTTTATCGACGCAGATCATTTCCTCGACATCCATTTTGTTGTCGATCACAGTGATCTTTGGGAATTGCGAGTAGTCGAGACCCGAAAAAATCTCGTCGACATACATCTTCGCGATACGATGCGGTGTCTCTTCGAGGCTGTCGTCCGTCAGGTCCAATCCTAATGTATTCATGATCGTCTCGAACGATTCGCGGATGCGGTCGTATTTTTGATCGCGTGATAGATTATTCACCACCATCGGTGTTTCTAAACCACGCTCAAGGAGTGCTCCGCGCACAGCGATGGCCTCTTCAGAGAGCGAACCGGGCAGCTTAGTGGTCTTTGCTTTAGTTTGAACTTGATGCATCGTCCGTTGTCCTTAGAATTAGGTGTAAACTTGTTACGGCAGTGTTTTGGGCGCGGATGCCATCTCCAAGCCGTTAAATAGAGTTTGTTCTCATTTGTAGATGTTTTGCATAGGTGTAAAGGTATGTTGACACGTTTTTCATGGTTTTTCGCGGTCGTCGCGCTAATTTCGTCGCCAGCAATGGCGGCGGGTAAGAATGAATTGGCGCTTCAAGCGTTTAGAGATGCGGGTGCGGGGTCTTACATCGATGCATCCTATGGGTACGCGGTTTTCCCCAGCATCGGTAAAGCGGGCTTAATCGTCGGCGGCGCACACGGCAAAGGCGCTGTGTACCGTGAGGGGACGGTCATCGGTAATTCCACAATGACGCAAGTCAGCTTAGGCCTTCAGTTTGGTGGGCAGGTCTATAAGCAGATCATCTTCTTTGAGGATGCCCGTTCGATGCGAGAATTTACGTCTGGTGAGTTTGAGTTTAACGGCCAGGCTGCTGCTGTCGCGCTCAATTCAGGTGCTTCAGCTGCCATCAGCACGGGTGGCGGTGGCCGCGTGTCGGTGACAGCCGCCAATGGGGAGAGCGCAGAGGTCGACAGTGCCGGGTTTGTCGACGGCATGGCGGTCTTCACCCTCTCGCAAGGCGGCTTTATGGTCGAAGTTTCGATCGGTGGGCAAAAGTTTAGCTACGACCCGCTTTAATTTAGGGCGAAACATCCTCGAAGGTGATGTCGACATCGGCGAGTCGATTCACTAGATGATTGCCAAGCGCAGAGGCGGGTGTCCAAATCCCGCCTTCGACGTCGAGGTCATCAAATGCCAGCGATAATCCTGCCTGTGCGAGCATTCGCGATGTCGCACCGTAACCGGGATCGCGCTTGCCCTTTACGCAAATCCGAACATCTTTCTTACTGTCTGTGGGGTGATGTGCGTGGACAAAAAACTCAAAAAATCCATTCTCCCGCTCTGACACAGAGGGGCCTTCTCCCGGTTGCGGCAGTCGCTTGCTAATCAGGCGTCGAAGCGGTGGGATTGCCAAGGCGGTCATTCCGATTGACATACCGCCCGCCATTAATAGGCCAGAGCGTCGATTATCGACGAGAAGTGATTCGTCATAAGAAAAGTCGGCACCGTAAACAAGGCTGGCGAGTGCGTTAGAGCGTCTGACGACCTTGCTGTTAATGGCGGCCATCACAAACGGACCTGTCCAGCTCTCAAAGTGATCGTCCCAACGTACACCGCGTTGATCGGGACCGTCCGAGCCAGGGCTAAGTTCCGACGGGTAGAGACCGTAGGGGTCATTGAGCGCCTTTCGAGCAATCGGATCGCTAACCGCTTGCTCGACAGCGAGCAACATGCTCGCGACAGTGCCACCACTTACCGCGCCTTTGGATTTACCCATTCGCCCACTCACCTTGGTTGCGAATAGCCCATGCTTGTTCATCATGCTCTGCTGCGCAACGAAAACGCCCAGATCGGAGGGGATACTGTCGAACCCGCAGCAGTGAATCAGGCGGGCACCTGTCTCCTCGGCAAGCGGGCTCACGCGCTCAAAAATTGACGCCATCCACTGGGGCTCGCCCGTGAGGTCGCAGTAGTGTGTGCCTTCGGCGGCACAGGCTTCGACCAGCGGTGTCCCGAAACGAGCGTAAGGTCCAACGGTGCTTATGACAACTCGAGCAGATGTCACGAGGCGCCGCATATCATCCGGACTTTCGCTGTCAGCGACGATCGTCTTGAGATCTGGAGCGTTGATCCTGTCTTTCAATAAATCAAGCTTACTCTGCGACCGTCCAGCAATGGCCCAGGAGAGGCCAGATTGCGTTTGATGGAGATACTCTGCTACGAGTGCGCCGGTAAACCCTGTAGCGCCGTAAATAACCAGATCAAAACTTCTGTCTAAGGTGTCGTTCATAATGCCCCCGTGCTGATTGCTCATAGTGTAACAGTGTGACGAAAAATGGCGGGGATTAATCACGTTGCACGCGAGGGGGGTGATAGCCTAACGGCGTTGCAAATCCGTCCTAAACAGGGGGTTGATGGTGGTCTTGTTGTTAAAGCGGTTGGTTGGCCCAGTGATTGTTCTGTTGCTAACACTGCTCTTGGTAAAGGTACTCATCCAAAATGCGCCTCAGCCTGAGGTCGGTGAGCCGGAAACCGTAAGAATCGGGGTTTATACCCAGCCTGCGAAACGAACAGGTGCTTCCGCCGAAGTGACGGTATACGGTGAAGTGAGACCCAGAGTACAGATCGACGTCATCAGCGAAGTTGCTGGTCGTATTACGGCAGTGTCTCCCAAGTTTGCAGAGGGCGGCAGTGTCCTGGCGGGTGAGCCCCTTATTACTATCGAGCAACGTGACTACAATGTTGCGCTGTCTGAGGCGAAAGCGCGTTTAGCCGCGCGTGAGTTAGAGCTAGCCCAAGCGCTAGCCGATGCAGACGTGGCTAAAAAGCAGTTGGCAGCAGAACCATCCCCGTCCGATTTAGCGCTTAAGAAGCCACAGATCGCCCAGGCGCGAGCGGCTTTGGAGGCTGCTGAAATAGGCCTTGAGCGCGCAGAATCAGACTTGCAAAGAACACGTGTCACGCTGCCTTTTGATGCGCGAATCATTGCGACCGCGGTCGATGAAGGGCAGTACCTCGGGCTCGGGCGAACAATTGCATCGGTCTTCTCAACAGACGTAGCCGAGGTTCGATTGCCTTTAACGGACGCTGACATTGCCGCGCTGGGCGTGCCCATTGGTTACGAGGCCGATGACGATGAGGGTTTGCGCGTCAGACTCTCAGCCGATGTTGCGGGGGCTGCAAGGAGATGGCAGGGAAGACTTGTGAGGCTCGACGCATCGCTTGATCCGCGCACGAGAACCACCTTTGGCACTGTGGAGGTAAAAAATCCATTTGCCCCAACCGATGGCGCGATGCCTATGGTGCCGGGACTGTTTGTAGCCGCTTTGATCGAGGGTCGATCGCTGTCCGACGTATTGGCCATTCCAGCCGCAGGTCTCCGCGCCGGTGGACGCGTGTTTATTATGAACGACGAGAGTCTGTTAGAAGTCCGGAGTGTTCGGGTTGCTCACGCAACAAACGAGGTGGCCTATTTGAGTGGCGGTATCGACGAGGGTGACCGAGTAATTGTCTCACCTATTCGTAACCCTGTTCCCGGTATGGCCTTGAAGGCTATTCAGGACGCTGCTGACCCCGTACAGCTGAGCGCGGGGTAAGTTATGAACGGAATCATCGCGTGGTGGGTAAGAAACGCAGTTGCCGCTAACCTTCTTATGGTCTTTATTTTTGTTTCGGGTCTCATCGCGTGGGGCACGATAGAAAAAGAAGTTCAGCCGATTGTTAAACTCCCTTTAGTTCAAATATCGCTTACTTGGCCTGGGGCGTCGCCCAAGGAAATTGAACAGCAGGTGGTTCAGCGGGTTGAAGCCGCGGTCAAGAACTTAGACAACGTTCGTCGTTACAACTCGAGTGCGCGTGAAGGCTTTGGCAGTGTCCGGCTCGAGGCGGTGCCCCGTGCAGACATGACGAAGTTTAAGGAAGATGTGCGTGACGCTGTCGACGCCATCACCTCCTTTCCGAGAGATTTAGAGCCCCCGCGAATTCGCTTATTGGAGTGGAAGGAGACGATCCATTACTTAACGGTAATGGGGAATGTGGGCGAGCGAGAACTGGGTCGACTCGCAGAGGAGTTGCGTGATGAGTTACTGGGTCTTAGCCATGTAAGCGATGTTGATATCAGTGGATCGCGCAACGAGGAAGTCACCATAGAAGTGTCCGAAGAGGCCCTTCAGCGCTATCAGCTCAGTTTTGCCGAGGTCTCCACCGCGATCCGCGCCTCGTCTATCAATCTGTCGTCAGGTGACGTGAAGACACCCACAGGTCGTGTCCAGTTAAGAGCAGAGAATCTGGCGGATAGTCAGACCGACTTTGAAGATATTGTCATCCGCGAACTACCTTCTGGTGCGCAATTGAGGCTGGGCGATGTAGCAACCGTGATCGATGGCTTTGAGGACTTTGATATCACGGCATCAACCGATGGCGTTCCCGCGGTGATGCTCCAGATCGAGCCCTCGGACCGCCTATTTATCACCAAGACCTCCAAGCAGGTTAATGACTGGATTGAAGCGAAGCGACCTGACCTGCCCCAGGGTATCGAGATTATGAGTTTGGCCGATATGGCCGACGCCTATGACTCCCGTATGTCGCTCATTTTCGACGCAGCGTGGATGGGGCTTTTACTGGTAATGGCTATTTTGCTGCTGACGCTTCGTTTCACCGTGGCGCTTTGGGTGACAGTGGGCATTGCCATCTCCTTCGTGGGCGCGTTCATATTCCTACCGGCGGCTGATGTGTCGATCAATTTCTTATCGACCTTCGCATTCCTGTTGGTTCTTGGGATCGTGGTTGATGATGCGATCGTGGTTGGCGAGAGCATTCACCACCACAGGGAAGATTTGGGTTTGCCCGCCGAGGAAGCGGCTATTCGTGGTGCGAGTGCCGTCTCAAGGCCCGTGATNNTNGNNGNGCTNACCACGGTCGTCGCCTTTGCACCGTGGGCGTTTCTTACAGGTCCACAAAGTGAGTTTTTGCGTCATTTGTCGGCCGTCATTGCATTTGCNTTGGCGTTTTCCCTCATCGAAGCTTTTTTCATTTTGCCCGCGCACCTTCGCAAGCTGCCNGCGCGGCAGGANGNGTCAAAAGGCTTNGGGTTACAGCGCAAAATTGCCGGTGGCATTACGTCATTTGCTGCCAATATCTATGCACCGCTNCTNGAGCGGATACTCAAGATTCGATANACCGTAAGCGCTATNTTCCTCTCNGGGTTTGTCGTCGCGTTGACGCTCGCCTANACAGGCTGGGTTAAGTTTTANTTTTTCCCGCAGTTAGAGAGNGAGACCTTGGTGGTCAATGTTGGGTTGCCAACNGGGGTCCCCTTCGAGCGNACTGAGACGGTNATGNCGCAACTTAACCGAACCAGTGAGGNCNTNAAAGACAACTACCCGGTCATCGGCTCGTTCACCTTTGCTTATGAAAATGANNTAGAGCAGTACATCCAGNTACCNCCNCCNGACGAGAGTAACGTNTCGATGCGCGATGTGGCGGAGTCGTATNTNGAANCNATGGGNGAGATTCCTGACGCCGAGAATATCAATGTNCAGTACACCGCNAACCAAGGAGAGGCGATTCTCACCTTCGTTCTTGCTCACTCAAGCGAAGANCGTTTAAANGCGGCGGCNTCAGACCTGAGGAACTACTTGATCACCTTTAAAGATGTGTTCTTCGTAAGAGATAACCAGCGNGGTGAGATCGATGAACTCAATATTCAGTTGAAGCCNGGCGCCCAGACTTTGGGTGTCTCTTTGGCGGACGTGTCTCGGCAAATNCGGCAGTCTTATTACGGTGAGGAGGTGCAACGACTTCCACGCCAGTACGGCGACGTGCGGGTTATGTTGCGTTACCCAGAGGCCGCGAGAGAGTCACTGAACTCCCTTCGTGAGCTNAACGTCCGGACCGACGATGGTCGGCTGGTNCCTCTGGCAACCGTNGCGGATATTGAGGTGCGTAAGGCNTCGCANCAAATTGTNCGTCGTGATGGNCAGCGTATTTTTGAGGTGTATGCCGTTGTGACACCNGANACGATGACCGACATTAACGATACCGTCCGCGACGAGTTTATGCCNGAGCTGCAGTCGAAGTATCCAGCGCTGGANATAATCAAAGGNGGCTGGGAAGAGCAACAGGCTGAATTTTTGGCGGAGGTTACGCGCTTGTTTACNCTGGCTATGCTGACAATTTATGCGTTGCTTGCGGTGGCNTTCAGGTCTTATTCACTACCAGTCATCATCATGTCNGCGATTCCTTTTGCGTACATGGGCGCTGTCTTTGGTCATCAAATGCTGGGGATNCCNCTCGATATGTTCTCGTTCTTTGGGATGGGNGCTGCAGCGGGNGTGGTGGTCAACGACAATTTGGTTCTCATTGACTACATTCTCAAGCGAGAAGAGCAGGGCGATGACCGCTTCACGGCAATTATCAATGCGGCGAAGAANCGATTTAGGCCCATTCTNTTGACGACGTTNACGACCTTTGTCGGTTTNTTCCCCATCATTATNGAAACGTCACAGGCGGCGGCATTCCTNAAGCCATCGGTNATTTCACTCGCGTTTGGTGTCTTCTTTGCGTTCTTTGTGAGCCTGATTCTCGTCCCAGCGCTTTACTTGATCGGGGATGACTGGGGGAGAGCCAAGNGAGTGCTNTCCGNATTTTTNCCTCGGCTANCNCGTCAGGNCTCNGCATAAGCTNGGNNCCTCGCAANGCGNAAGACGNCGCNTTGAATCTNNAANACGCCGATNTNTTCAGGGGAGTNNTTGCNTAAGCAGCATCCCCTCCGCNNAAGNTTAACCTAGCCTTNTGNCCCNCTTGCTGGGCGCNTAAAACGCGCCTGAGCNTTGAATNNTGCNNGGAGAGCNNNGGTCTAACTGTCAGTGCACATCGCGCATCATTCGNCGCACCAATGGNGATATTGCAACAACCACAAGCCCCACNCCTACNCCGTAGAGAAGCAGTTCGGTAAAGAGTGCGGTGAACCCGTCTANACCCAGTCGTCCGTCTCCCGNTCCATCGATACTTGAGAAGAAAATNGCGAGTTCAGAAGCAAGGTAAGANCCGTATGCACTGGCGAGGAACCAAGCGCCCATCATCACNCCAACATAGCGAGCAATGGATAGCTTGGTGACNGCAGACAGCCCAATTGGGCTCAGGCAGAGTTCAGCAGAGGTGTGGAGAAAATAGGCCANTACCAACCACCAAGCAGAGACCAANCCCGCTGCGTTGGGGTTGTTCAGTCCAATGAGAAGGGCGCCAAAGCCAAGGCCAACCTGAATGATGCCNAAGCCAAATTTNGCAGGCGTTGAGGGTTCNATATTATTCGACAGCAACGCAGGCCACATNAGTGCAAACAAGGGCGANAGCANGATAATAAAAATCGCGTTTGCGGANCCNAANTGCGCNGCAGTGAGTTCGGCGCCNAAGAGCGTTAAATCGGTTGCNCTATCTGCAAACAAGGTCATCGACCCGCCAGACTGCTCAAACATCGACCAAAAAACGGTGCTGATTACGATAAGGAAAAATAACGCGCTCATTTTTCCCCGTTCCTCGGCATCGCATTGCGTCACTAAAAGCCAGATAAACCAGGCGAGAAAGAGGGNNGCGACAATCGGNAGCATCAGGCCCACACCACTCGGGCTCTGTAAAATGACCCAGACGACNAAGACGGACAAGAGGCTGTACNNAACGATAGCCCGTTCTACATTGAGCAAACCTAGGGCCGCCGGTGCGGGTNGTTTCAGNACTTCAGGGTCGTTTGGATCACCGTGNCCCTCTAACCAGTCCTGNCCGAGAGAGAAAATAACGAGGCCAATNAGCATGCCGATACCNGCNGCACCGAAGCCGTAGGCCCAGCCGTAGGCACTNGCGAGCCAGCCACACAGTAATGANGCACTGGCCGCACCNATATTGATGCCCATGTAGAAGATGGTGAAGCCGCCATCNCGCCTNGGGTCGTTCTCACCGTAAAGGCGGCCAACAACGGTCGAGATNTTGGGCTTGAGCAGGCCGACACCGACGACAATGAGNGCTAGNGCAAAATAGAAAACACGGATTGCNTGATCGTCACGCATTATTTCACCNGCGGCTGTTTGCGTGGCGGGGATTCCCTCAAATGCCATGGCNCAGTGACCCAGCACAAGTAGGATGCCACCTAATTTAACCGCCTTGGTTTGCCCCAAATAACGGTCCGAAATCACGCCTCCCAGCAGGGGCATTGCGTATACCAAGGCGGCATACGACCCCAGTATTCTCAGCGCTTCGCCGTCAGTGAAGAGGTGGTGCTGGACCAGGAACAGTACGAGTAAGTACTTCATTCCATAAAAAGAAAATCGCTCCCACATTTCTGTGGCAAAGCATACAAAAAGCCCTCGCGGGTGGCCAA
>NZIJ01000087.1 GCA_002689915.1 Halieaceae bacterium
CGGGAATAGAGATTCAGGTGATTGAGGGCAGCTTCGAGCGTGTCGCCGCCGACGTTGTCAAAAAAGACATCCCACTTTTCAGGGCAGGCGGCGGCAATTTGCTCATCCAAGTTACCCTGCTTGTAATCGATAGCGGCGTCCAGTCCTGCCACTTCAGTCAGCCACCGGCATTTCTCCGGGCCACCCGCGATGCCGACTACGCGACATCCTTTAATCTTGGCTATCTGACTCGCAACGGATCCAGTAGCGCCCGCAGCACCTGAGACCAACACCGTTTCGCCCGCCTTTGGCTGACCTAATTCGAGTAGGCCGAAGTACGCGGTAATGCCGGTTAAACCGATGACAGAAAGCATCATTTCCGGTGTGACGCCCTCGGGAACCTTCGTAACGCCCATGACGCCTTCACCTGGGGTAATGACGGCATAATCCTGCCAACCGCCCATGGTCTGGACGAGGTCTCCTTCTGAGAAATCGTCATGGTTAGATAGCACTACCTGGCCAACGGTACCGGCTCGCATGACCTCACCAAGCGCGACTGGGGGCAAATAACTCGGTTGATCAACCATCCAGCCTCGTTGGGTGGGGTCGAAGGAGAAATAGAGATTTTTTATCAGGATCTGCTGTGCCTGAACTTTTGGGACCGTAGTCTCGATAAATTCAAAATTATTCGGTCCCACCATTCCTACTGGACGTTTTGCTAATCGCCACTGCCGATTAATTGTCATTTCGTTATGCCTTATCTATGCCCGAGTGAGTTGTTCGATCCCTGCGATGATGTAATCGACAGTCTGGTCTATGGTTTCTTCTTGGTTGTTATTTCGTTTTCCCGTCCACTCGGCGGCTGCCCAAGCGGCGCCCTTAGAGAGCTCAACAATCAACCGTGCGCGGTTTACGTCGAGCTGATAATGACTCGCGGTACGCTCAATTAAAAAGCTGGCGGCATTCCGCCCGTTTTTCTTAAGCTCGCTTTGAATTACGCAGGCAATTTCAGGCTGAGTGATAAGCATTGGGAGCACTGTACCCGGCGCATTGTGCTCAAAGTTGCTAGTTACCGCGACGTGAACAATATCTCGGAAGGTTTTGGCGTTTGATACGGCTTTCTCTGTTTTTTCACCAAAGCGTGCATACTCTCGCTTCAAAAGAGCCTGTAGCAATATCACTCGACTCGAGAAATAGTTGTAAACCAAAGGCACTGAGACAGATGCCTCCTTAGCAAGACTCTCTATCGTAAAGGTGGCGAGTCCGTTACGACATATCAGAGTCGCTGCACAATCAAGCAGTTGATCTGCTCTCGCATCGGGGGTGAGACGCGTTCGTTTTCGTAGCATCGTGATGTGCTCGCTATTACTTAATGCTACTTATAATAGCGGGCTACTATAATGAGTAAAGCGTCTTGCGGTCAGGTAAGAAAAAATAGCTTAAAACGCTGCGGTAATCTGTCCTTTGAGTTCGCTAACAGACGAGATGTGAAGTCAGCAAACAACTACCGCTGGACGAAGCTGGGTTGCGCCTCAGAAACACCTTCGTACAGGTACTCCCAACTGCCATCATGCATAACGGCGCGGTGTCGCGCGCCAGGGGTTGTACTCTCGCCGTTTTCGTAGCCTGCGTCACCTTTAAACATGACCAGGACGCTATCACCCTCTTTGGCGAAAATTGGAAGCACCTCGGGGGGTGCGACTGGCCTCTCTCCCTCGATCATCTCCGCTGTATTTTGGTAGCCCAGTAAGCTGCATAACGTGATGTATGTCGGGGGCATCATGCCCATTTCACCGGCCTTGTGCGCCTTGACAACATCTGCAACTCGCATCCATTCATGGTCATGGATTTCGCCGCCATCAATCGTAACGGCGTGGTCATGCGCTATAGGTGCTGCAAAAATCCATGTCTGAAATCGCTTTGGCTCGGCCGTCGGTGTGGTCCATTGGCTGAGCTGAATCATGTTGTTTAGGTCGGGTGTGAGACCGCACTCCTCCTGAGCTTCGCGCGCTGCGGCAATGCGCGCTGCGGCGTCAGGATCACCTTGACCGGCGTCTATATCGGCTTGATCGATGGCGCCCCCCGGGAAAACCCATAGCCCTCCGGCGAACATCAATGCTTTATTGCGCTTGAGCATGAGTGTCTCTAGACCACCCTCAGTATCACGTAAGAGAACAACGGTGCTTGCGGGTCGGAGGGACTTTACTTCGCTCATTTTGCAGTTCCTGTTTTGCCTTTTTTTGTTTGCGGACTCAATTGCCTATTCTGAATTTACTGCACCTTAGGTATCTGTCGGCGGTTCTCAGAACAGGAAATCAAACGCGAGGCTTAAAATGTACCCTCTATTGTTAAGGTGTACGAGTAGCCGAAGCTTCGGCTTCGTTTTTCCGAAAATGCGACATCACCTGACAGACGGTCACTGTAGATTGTTCGCTCTAGTCTGTTTTTGGCACCCAAAAGGTTCCAAATGTTCGCCCTAATCGTCAGGCCGCCAACGTCTTTATTTTCCAAATAGAGATTAAGAATTTCTGGGCTCTGATTGTAGAAGCTTATCTCATCAATTCTGACTGACGGGTAAACCTCGCTGTAATCGATTGCGCCACCGATCGCCCATGACGAATCTTCAAAATCTTGGCGCAGGTCTAGTCGGTAGGATTTGCGGAAGTCGTTACCAATTGCTCGTGATGTACCCAAGATGGGATCGCGCACACGTGATTTTGAGTAATCAAATGAAAGGTCTGCTCTACCTCCTTTCCAAAGAAAGTCATCCGACAAAAAAGTGGCTTCAAAAGACCCGCCGTAGCGTTTTGCTGTATTTATGTTACCTGGTGCCTGCCCACCGCCTTCAATTGGGATGCGATCAACAATGTCTTCAATGTCCTCAAAGAACAGATTGAAGGTCGTATTACCAAGCGCGCCAAGCGACCTCTGTGCCTCCACCTCAAGGAGCCATCCCTGGGGCGGCACAAGATTTATATTGGTGACATCCTCTCGCTCTTGATTGACATCGACTGAGGCTATGAAGTCAAAAAATCGAAGCTGCCCAACATAGCGTTCGAGCTTTGCGGATAGAAAAAGTGTTTCGCTCGGCTTGTAGTTCAGTGAGATAAATCCCTTCGGGCGAACGAAATCACGCACTACTTTCGTGTTTCCTGTTTGACGAATTTCTGAGTACTCGACGCCGAGAGTAGCTTGCGCTGTCATGTTGTTACTAAGTTGATGGGATACATTCAGTGTTGTTTCGGCTCGGGTTTCCTCAACCCGCGAGTTCGCACCGTCGAGCGGCACCGGCACAAATTGACCTGCGCTATTTAGCTCTGTGAGGCCTGCGTCGATATCGAGGTAATTTTCGGTGCCTTCGAGCGCCCAGCGCCACTGACTATCGAGCCCGCTAAAGGCGTACTCTGCTCGCAAAATGGATTCGGCCTCGTCAGCTATGCGATCGAAAACCGAACCTTCAGACCGCCCATCCGCGAAGAGGGTATCGACACGATCCAGGGTGGGGCTGTGTTCGAAACGGTGTAATGCGATGAGTTTTAACTGACCTGAACCGAGAGCGATTTCATAATCAGTCCCTAACTCATAGTTGTATTCGTCCTCTGAGCGTTTAAGTTGGCGTGTATTTGCGGCGGGCGTGCCCGAACCCCGGTCTGATACTTCTTGTTCGTCTGAGTAAAAGCCATTGAGCTCTCCCACAATATTAAAGGTGTTACCCGATGCGCTTTGTCGCGAGTAAGACCCGGAAATATTGGGGCGATCGAACTGGCGTCGTCCTGTTTCTTCACGATATTCAACGATACGTCCTGTGCCATCCGCGATGACCTCAGGGCCGTAGTCACCAAATGAGCGTTGCTCATTGGCGATCCCAAGCGTCCAATCAGCGCCTTCGCTACTACCCGTCAACGAAACGCTAAATTCTCGCCAGCGCTCTTCTGAGCTCTCGCCTGTCGGGCGAACCCTCGGAGAGTAGCTGTATCGCCCCGAAATCTGTTTTTGAGATGACGTGACCACATTGAGCACTTGGCCTGACAGGCCACCAATATCTAGGCTGGCACCGTCGAGAATTTCTAACCGAATCACACTCTCTACTGAGAGACGTTCAAGCGCTTGTCGAGGGCCATTGGATTTCCCGGAGACGCGTCGGTTGTTGATCAGGACGTTCGTGTCAGCCTGGCCAAAGCCACGCTCACCGTCTCCATCGTTTACGCTGAACCCAGGAATTTGCCTAACCATATCCAGTGCTGACCGCGGCGCGAAGCGCACAAAGTCATCGGGTAGGTAGGTCTGGCGTACGCTGTTCGAATTCCCTGTAGCCGACCAGCTGGTAGTAGCAAGTACCAGTGGGAGTACGGCGGTCAACAATCGACCAACATAATGATTAAAAAGACTCACGGTCGACGGCATGATCGGAACAAAATCGGAGACACGGCTAAAACTATACACGGCCCCCGCCTATCCGTTATCCCCCATCCGCATTAGGTCTGCGGTGCGACAGTGGCCAAAGTGCTGACTCAAGGGGCATAAGGCGGGTAGGGGCATTGCGAGAATGCTGAGTGGCCTTTCGCTTATTATTGAGTCAGTGATCATTGACTAGATGATCAGGGGGTCGCTTGGGTATTGCGCTTACTAAACAGCACCGCTGCCAGCGTTATTAAAAAGCGAGACCGGGAGGCATCGTCGGTCTCTTCGCTAATTTGATTGACTAACCATTTGGTTGCATCGAGTGGATATGCATCCACTAAATCCGCGTAGCCGTCACCGTCATCGTCGTCGTCCTCTGCATTCCCCACCCCGTCGCGGTCTGTGTCGACTGTGTCATTAGGATCGAGAGGCAGATCATCAAGGGGATCCTCAACGCCGTCACCGTCGGAGTCCTCATCACTGGCTTTTGCGCCAAATATTCTTACGTAGTCGACAACAAGTCGCTGTGGAAAGCGCGTGCTGTCATCGGGGTAGCCCGGCCAGCGACCACCGACTGCTATGTTAAAGATCAGGAAAAAGGGTTTTTGGAACGCTTCGTAGTCGGGCGCGTCCGAAAATCGATAGGTGTAAAAGGGCTGATCATCGACTAACCAAGTAACTCCCTCAGCCGTGCGGATCATACTGAATACATGAAACCCATCGGAGAACTGACCGGAATCTAATCGATAGGCGCCGCCTTGATACGTATGTGAGTAGGGTGCTGAGAGGCCACCACGATTCCAATGCATCGTTCCGTGAACGGTGTTCTCGCGGCCTTTGCCCCCAATCATTTCCATGATGTCGAGCTCGCCTGTTTTCGGCCAGCCGACCTGTCGAAAGTTCGCGCCGAGCGCCCAAAGAGCGGGCCAGATACCTTGACCTTCTGGAAGGGCAGCACGGATATCAACCCGAGCATAGGTAAACTCAACCTCCCCCTCGGTTTTCATTCGCGTGGAAGTGTAGGTAGACGCACCAACACGTTGCTCGCGTGCGGTGATGACGAGATGACCGTTTTGCAGTGTGGCATTTTGGGGTTGGTAGTACTGCCACTCGTCATTTCCCCAGCCGTTATCGCCAATATCGAAGTTCCAGTCGCGAAGGTTTACCTCGTTACTATCGAACTCATCTGCCCACAAGAGCTGCATATCCGCATATTCGATGGGAGAGGTGTTTTCCTCGCCACTAAGGTTATTTACCAGCAGAAGCGGGCCACCTGTGCCTCGCTGCAGTGCTGCTGATGCAGGCGTCATGCGCCATACGATGCGCTTAATATCTATGGACACTAAGCCGAGATCGCTTGGCCAAAATACAAGGCCTGTATCAACCGCCTGAAGATCAAGACCACCAAGCGTCAGATCATCAACATTGATGCTGATAGTTGTCCAGTCATCGCTCAGTGGTTCCGGTAAGCGAATTTCCCCTGAGGAGCAGGGCCATTCACAATCAACCTTTATGGTGAGACCTGTATCGGGTTCCGAGGCTCGTGCCTCGATTTCTAGGGTTCCACCTTGAAAAACGCGAAAGTCTTGGGGAATTGAGGCTTTAAAATATACACCTGCCAGCTGACCCGTACCCGGATATTCAAAACGAAGGAACGGGCTGTCGTCACTTTCGACTACGGACCAGCTCACGTTTGGGCAACCCATACCGGCATCTTCGATACAACTGGCAAAGTCTATTTCTTGATCGAATGCCGCAACGCCACCATCCCATGTTGGTCCAACGCCGAGCGCATCCACAACCGGTAAGGTTAGGTCAGAGGCGACTGCACCGGCGTGACAAAAAACAGTGATAAAAACCGCTGTCATAAGAGGATAAATAGCTCGTGCGGCTACGCTGTGTTTCGAGCGTAGCAAACCTGTCACCGGCCTATGAGTCATTAAATTAAGCGTCATCATTCGCTGACAATATCAAAGCAAATTTTTGTGTGTCTAGCTTTGAGATTAAGCGACTTCTCAACGCGACTATAAGGATTTCTCTCGTTTAATTAATTCACCAATTAACGCGCAATTCGAGCGTGAGATAACGCATTAGCTTCGCTATATTAAGGGGGTCGACACGAGGAGCGATGAGCCGGGGTCAGTACTATGGAAGTCAAAAATACTGTCGAACCACAGCCAGATACGCTGGGTATTACAGGGTTGCTTCACTCCGTTATTAACGTTGGAAGAGATATTCTCGCTCGTCGTCGAAGAGATACCGCACAATCCCCATCGAGCGGGTTAGTCGACAAGTGTAGGCAGCTTCTACACCACCGTGGCGAGGCCTCCGGTTTGGCCTTGGCTTGTGAGGTGGTTGATGATTATCGCGAATTGGATGAACAAAACAGGATTCTTTTTTTTGAAGCCTTGTCACAGCAATTTAGTGTGGACTCAGACGAGGTGGTCGCAGCTGCTCAGCAATATCAGGAGAGTGCTACCGGCGAACACTTGATGAGGCTTTCAAAGGCGATAGAAGCGCCCAGAGTAAAATTGTTTCGTCGTATGAATATGGCGCCCAACGCGACACCGACCTTAGTCAAGATGCGTGGCGAATTGCTTCGCCTAAGGAAGACGCACCCTGATCTGCAGGTGGTAGAGGCAGATCTCAAACAGCTCTTCATTTCTTGGTTTAATCGTGGCTTTCTGCAATTAAGTGTCATCGATTGGCAGTCTCCGGCTGCCGTGCTGGAGCGCATAATTCGCTACGAGTCGGTTCATGCGATAACGGGCTGGGACGACCTTAGGTCAAGATTGAGCGATAACCGCATGTGCTTTGCGTTTTTTCCCCCGACGATGCCCGACGATCCGCTGGTATTTGTGGAAGTCGCAATTACGGCAGGAACACCTGCGGCTATCGGTCCAATTATTGAAAAAACCAAGGAACCCAGTGATGCCAGTGAGCTTGATACGGTGGTTTTTTATTCGATCAGTAACTGCCATCCAGGTCTGGCTGGGGTGTCATTTGGTAACTTCTTAATCAAGCAGGTTGTGAAAGAGGTGGGTAAGCGCTACCCGCTTATGAAACGCTTCATCACCCTGTCACCTGTGCCGGGCTTTGCAAAGTGGCTGGCAGCGGAGAGAGGGGAGGCCGAAGTTGAGGGGCTGCGCGAACTTGCGGCGTCAGAAGGTCGTGACACGCGGGACCGTCGTTGGGAGTCAGCGGTAGGTTTGTGTGCTCACTATCTTATTAATGAGCGTAAAAACCACCTCGCTTTAGATCCNGTGGCGCGNTTTCATTTGGGGAACGGCGCGAGCTTNCAGGGCATCAACTGGGCCGCCGANTTGAGTGAACGTGGGCTNGCTCAGTCAGCCGGCATCATGGTGAACTACCTTTATGATCTTGAGAGTATCGAGGAAAACCACGACAGTTACTTTGACGAAGGTAAAGTAGCGAGATCCAAGCAAGTTAATCGGTTGTTGCAGTAACCGATTAACGTGCCCTNAGAAGCAAACGATCCTCGGGCGAAATTGGGAGGCATTGGGTATCAAAATTCATGTGTCGCCNAGGCAGATTCGGTTTGCGATCTCAGTGTTTNNCNAANNNCGTAAAACANAGGGTAGATAAGANANATGACNAGTCGAGGTGTGGTTTTAAGGTTGATCGGTTGCTTGGTGCTGGTGATGTCCCACGCCTCGTTTTCACAAGACGCGGCGCAGATTGCCAGGGCTTATCACCAAGCTGNGACCGCGCGTATTGTGTCTGACTTTCGCGCTTTTCTGAGTCTTCCTAACGTCGCTGCCAATTATGCCGACATGCAGGTAAATGCTGAGTTTATTCAGCGATACATAGCAAAGCGCGGCTTCTCATCGAAAGTCATTTCAGCGGGTGGTGCGCCGTACGTTATTGCGGAGCGCTTAGGGGCTGAGGGTGCGCCAAGCGTTNTGATTTATGCCCANTTTGACGGGCAACCGGTGATTCCCAGTCAATGGTCCTCNCCGCCCTTTGAGCCGACTTTGTGGAGCGACAATCCGCTTGCGGCCGGTGCATACATGTTGCCTTGGGAGCANGATGTATTCGATCCCCAATGGCGANTTGTTGCTCGTTCCGCTGGCGATGANAAAGCGCCCGTGATTGCGCTTATGGCAGCNATCGATGCGTTGGTTGCATCAGGCGACATGCCCGATATCACAATCAAGTTGTTTCTTGACGGAGAGGAAGAGCGAGGCAGTCCAACACTCGCAGGAGTGCTTGCCGAGGTTGCCAGCGACGTGGAAGCTGATCTCTTGCTGTTTTGTGATGGTCCCATGCATCAGTCAGGTCGGCGTCAGCTAGTGCTTGGGGTGCGTGGCAGCATGACAGTCGANCTCACAACTTACGGCCCTAACCGGCCCCTNCATTCGGGTCATTATGGCAATTGGGCGGCNAANCCNAGCGAGACGTTGATGCGNTTGTTGGTGTCGCTTAAGGATCAATCCGGGCGGATAACCGTGAAGGGATACACTGACGATGTACGACCCATTTCAGCGCAAGAGGTCGCAGCAGTGTCAGCGATGCCCCNGGTCGATGCGTTGATCAAGCGGGACTTGGGACTCAGTGAAAGTGAATTCGCAGGCGAGCGGCTTGAGAATGCCATTATGCGCCCGGCTATTGTTGTACGGGGTTTATCAGGCGGGGGTGTGGGCGCCGAGGCTAGGAATATCATCGAGCCCTCAGCCGANGCGTCACTTAATCTCAGGCTCGTACCAGGACAAAAACCTGAGGCGGTTTTAGCGTCGTTGAAAGCGCACTTTGAGCGCATGGGGATGACCGTATCGGCAAAAGAGCCGGCGCTCGGAACTGCCAGAGAGAAGCACGTCAAAATGGTAGCTCGACCTGGGGGTTATCGCGCNTTTAGAACACCCATAGAGACACCCGCGGTATCACAGTTGAAGGGCATTCTGGATCGACTGGGAGACCAAGAGACACTCGTTACACCCACAATGGGAGGGTCACTCCCTATTTATCTGTTTGAGGATAATTTAGACGCACCCATCGTGATCCTGCCCGTAGCAAACCACGATAATAATCAACACGGGCGCGACGAGAATCTGNGACTTGCTAATCTCTTTAGTGCCATTGAAATGTATGCAGAGGTCTTGGNCGGCTTGGCTCAAAGACCACGCTAGCNNGGGACGNGCCTGGTTTGGGGTCCTGCCGCTTCTCGTCTCAGACTCAAAAGCCGTCGCGAGCGCNATGAATNCGTTACGGNGTCTCCACCACCATGACAAGNGGCCAATGATCCGAAACACCGGATGCTTCGGGGAGTTGAAATCGTTTCGGCGTGCCTTTGGCGGTCATTTGTTCAGACGATTTGTTGGCAAGAAAACTCTCTGTCACTGTCCATCCCGAGGTTTTCCCCCACAGCACCATATCAAGAAAAGACCAATCATCTTTAGGTGGGTAGTAGCTGGTGCCCGGACACCCCTCGCAGAGGTCGTGAGCCACCTGCCAAGTAGGCCTCACCCAGCGCGCTAACATATTTTTTTTGCTGTTCTCCTCGCGCGTTGTGTTGAAATCGCCCGCGGCAAAAAAAGCGCGGTCTTTGGGAAGCGATTCAACAAGTGCGTTCAGTCGGGTATAGGCGACCTCGCGCATTTCAGTGGGGTGGTAGGGGGCTGGAAAATGGACGCTGAAACCCGTGAGAGAAACGCCATTGGGAAGTTGAAATGTTGCCTCTAGAATCGGACGCGTGTCACCTGCCCGCGCCTTAAGCGCTGTGGGAAAGGTAATGGGGTGTAGCGTTGCGTCTGTCGCNGGGAACTTAGACAAAAAGGCCACATCGATACCGCGCTTATCCTTTCCTTCAAGAAGGACGGCGGGTTGGTAACCCAGGCCCTCTAGGTAGTCCAAGCGGAGACGCTCCAAGATGCGAACATTCTCTACTTCTTGAAGTGCAATGATGTCAGGCCCGTGTCCATCGTTGACTTGCTTAATGGCCTTAGCCACCGCATCAAGTTTTCGATCAACGACTGCTTCACTCCAATCCCAGTAAAGGCATTGTTCTCGCCAGCGACGTACCGAGATTTTCGTACACTTCTCAACGTGAGCGCTCCCGGTTTTTTGGGACGCGGGTAAGTAGGTTTCATCGTTCTTGCCGGCGTCATGGGTGGTGTCGAACAGGTTTTCGACGTTAAAGGTCATGATGCTGACAGGTGCCGCTATGACGTCAAGCGGGGTTGCAAAGAGTGAGATAACGAGAACAAAGCGCAGAGCAGCATTCGGTAGTTGAGTCGATATCTTCATTGGCATGTCGTTAAGCATGGGCCCGCTCTAAGGACTGGAAANGAGGCCGCAACGTTAGCAGGACTCAGCCAGCCGAGCNATCTCCTGATAAACATCTGTGACTATCATGATGCACCCTATGCTATGCATNGGCTTCTGAGCGAGTAGCAACCCAACGCGCATGGACTAAGCGCGTCTAGCGTTTACTGCGTGAGTTTTTTCTTGCTGTAAAAAACAAGCTCGAANAGAGGTGCTGTTATAGCGCCGACGATCACNGGGAGAGTTGCTTGCTCGTTTTGTTTTGGCTGCGCCCAGTCAGCACCGCGCTAGCGATAAAAAGAAGACGCGCTNGACGCTACGGCTGCTTGACCATCTGCCCACTCATTGAGTTGCACAACGAGCGCCTCGTAGAACATGCCATTGGCCGCAAAAAAACAGGCCGCGACGGCGGCTATTAAGAGTGCGCTGAGGCACTTGCCCAGAACATCTGTTTCCATTGTATTGCCTGATTATTTTTATGGCTTGGCTACATTCAACCTTTTTTATGCAGTGAGTGCAAATGCGGGTGGCGATACACCCGCTTTCGTCATTTACAGCGCCTCGACGATGGTGACATTGGCAATACCACCGCCCTCGCACATCGTTTGCAAGCCCCACTTTTTGCCCCGCGCATGCAGTGCGTGGACCAGGGTTGTCATTAGCTTCGTACCGGTGGCTCCCAGCGGGTGACCCAGGGCAATCGCGCCACCATTAACGTTGAGTTTTTCGGGGTCAGCACCTGTGTGTGCCAGCCATGCCATGGGAATCGGTGCGAACGCTTCGTTTACCTCATACAAGTCTATGTCGCTGATACCCATCCCCGCACGCTTGAGCGCTCGGTCAGTTGCAAATAACGGCTCCTCCAGCATGATTACAGGATCACCTGCCGTCACTGTGAGGTTGTGAATGCGAGCAAGAGGGGTGAGGTTATGGTCCTTCAGCGCTTGCTCTGACGCGAGCATGACAGCAGATGAGCCATCACAAATTTGACTCGCATTCGCGGCGGTCAGTGCGCCGTCCTCCATCAATATTTTGAGCTGCGCCATACCTTCCATGCTGGCGTCATCACGAATACCTTCGTCGTGTTGGTGCATGGCGGACCCACCGTCAGCTGTTCGGCCCATGATCGCTACGATTTCTTTTTCGAATGCGCCTGCGTTTCGCGCGTCTCGCCCGCGCTGATGGCTTCGAACCGAATACGCATCGAGTGCTTCTTTAGTGTGTCCGTATTTTTTCGCAATCATTTCAGCGCCCATGAACTGGCTAAAATGTCGAATGCCATATTGGTCTTTCACTGACTGAGGGGTTGGGTCAGTCGGTACGTCAAAGACCTTCCCTGCGCGCGCATTAATACCCATGGGACAGCGAGACATACTCTCGATGCCTGCGGCAATGACGAGATCTTGCGTACCGGACATGATCGCTTGCGCAGCAAATTGAATGCTTTGTTGTGACGAGCCGCATTGTCGGTCGATTGTTACTGCAGGAACGCTTTGCGGAAGATTTGAAGCAAGTACGGCCGTGCGACCGATCTGATTAGACTGCTCACCCGCTTGCGAAACACAACCAACGATAACGTCCTCAATTGCCGAGGGATCGACTTTGCTATCGTCAACGATTGCGTTGAGGGTTTGTGCGCCAAGATCGCCCGGATGCCAGTCTGCGAGTGCGCCGCCTTTGCGACCTCCGGCGGTACGTTTTGCTGCGACTATATAGGCTTCAGCCATAGTGAGTTACCTTCCTATTTCGTTGTTTTTATTGATCAACGGTCGCCTGCGGCGAGTCCATACGCGTACCAATATACCTGATAAGACGCGAGTACAAAGCCCGCACATCCGCCC
>NZIJ01000088.1 GCA_002689915.1 Halieaceae bacterium
CGAAGCAGCCGCTGCCTTGGCAGCGGTTGAGAACGAGGCCGGCAGAACGACGGATCCCGTGCGCATGTACATGCGAGAGATGGGAACGGTTGAGCTTTTAACGCGCGAGGGCGAGATTGTTATTGCCAAGCGCATCGAAGAAGGTATTCGCGAGTTGATGGCCGCGCTGGCTTTCTATCCTCGCATTGCGCGAAGGCTCGCCGACGAATATGACGCGGTAGCGAGAGAAGAGCGAAAGCTGTCTGACATATTAGTGGGCTACCTTGACCCAGCTGATCATGTGCCATCAGCACAAGAGATCGCAGAGCAGAATGCGAACAACGCCAGCGACGATTCAGAAGAAACCGAAACAGGTCCTGATCCCGTCGAGGCGAAGAAGCGCTTTACCGCATTAAAGCGTCAGTGCACCAAGACTGAAAAGGTACTTGAAGAAAAGGGCTACACCAGCAAAGAAGCCCAGAAAGAAATGACGAAACTGGGTGAGCTCTTTAAGTTCTTCAAGTTAACCCCCCGCGTATTCGCCCCGCTCGTTGAAACCCCCCGAGCCGTACTGGCCGTCGTGCGTGAGTCAGAGCGTGAAATCATGCGACTGGTTGTCAGAGAGTGCCGTATGGACCGTAAGGAGTTCATAAAGAGCTTCCAGGGGTCCGAGAGCAAGCTCGACTGGATTGATGGCGCGACCAAGAAAGCCGACGTCAATGAGCGACTTGCCAACTACCGCGAAGACATCATCCGACTGCAAAAACGCATCGCCGTTATTGAGGATGAAGTGGGCCTTAAGACGGGAGAGATCAAAGAAATTAATCGCCGAATGAGCATGGGTGAAGCCCGGGCGCGTCGTGCGAAAAAGGAAATGGTTGAGGCAAACCTCCGCCTCGTTATCTCTATTGCGAAAAAGTACACCAATCGCGGGCTTCAATTCCTGGACCTTATTCAGGAAGGCAATATCGGCTTGATGAAGGCGGTTGATAAATTTGAATATCGCCGCGGTTACAAGTTCTCCACGTACGCTACGTGGTGGATTCGACAGGCAATTACCCGATCTATCGCGGATCAGGCGCGCACAATTCGTATCCCCGTTCACATGATTGAGACCATCAACAAGCTGAACCGTATTTCCCGGCAGATGCTTCAGGAAATGGGACGTGAGCCCACGCCGGAAGAACTGGGTGAGCGTATGGATATGCCCGAGGACAAAGTTCGCAAGGTCCTCAAGATCGCGAAAGAACCTATTTCTATGGAAACACCGATCGGTGACGACGAGGATTCAAGCCTTGGTGACTTCATCGAAGACGTGACCATCGCAAGCCCCGTCGAATCGGCAACTGAAGAAGGCTTGACCGAGGCGACGAGAGAAGTACTCGGCGGTCTCACAGCGCGTGAAGCAAAGGTGTTGAGAATGCGATTTGGCATCGACATGAACACGGATCACACGCTTGAAGAAGTGGGTAAGCAGTTTGATGTCACGCGAGAGCGGATACGACAGATCGAGGCTAAAGCACTGCGCAAGCTTCGTCACCCTACGCGCTCTGATTATCTGCGCAGCTTCCTAGACGAGTAAGTTGGGCGGGCGCCGCCCCTTCTTGAGCCCATTTAGCTTAGTGGTATAGCTCAATTCTGTAAGTTCTTCGCAGCTCATCGAGCGGTGTGTCTAACATCGCCTCGCTCACTTCCGAGTGAGGCCATTTGGCTGACATACGCCGGACACGGCGAACCCAAATCCAGAAAAACAGTGGGGTAAAGTAAACAAAAGCCAGTAAGTAGGCTTTGATTCGCCCCCCCAGCATGTCAACACCCTCTTGATTCAAACGCTGAACCTCGGGGTCTCTTTGGTAGGCTTTTATTTCATCAAGCGTAATGGTCGTGCCAAACAAGATCCAAGGCTTCAGTAAAATCTCGCCTTTTAGCGACGTATCACAACCAAATAGCACGTGGGTGAGGTCGTGATCTCTGAAGCTTTTGCCTTTGCGCTCAGATACCTCTGCCACCTCTGGCGCGAAGCGGTAGAGTTCATCGAGCCCCTCTCTTAGGGTTGCACGACAATCCGGTTTCAAGAATTCCATACCCTACCCCCTGCTGCGTTGAGTCTAGCGCGCTTATCGAAAAAGAACGACGGCCCCTTTTACTCCCTCATTCCTAGTTTCTTTATCCCCGTCATCCTGACGGTTTATACTTGGGACTTATAAATCAAAAGAACTAAAATAAAAAGATGAGCCTTAATAACTGGATGTGCGCGGCGTTGATGACCCTCGTAGCGGCGACGATGCCAGCTACCGCTGACGACAGCTATCAGACCCATTGCGCACACTGTCACGGCGCGACTGGGGCGGGCAACGATACGCTGGGTGCGCCCAACCTGACTCGCCTATCTGAATCCTATATCAAGCGGCAACTGCAGGGCTTCAAAGAAGGCTGGCGCAGCAAAGATAATCACTACACGCAGTCGATGACCGCCGCGATTGCGACGCTCGACACACCAACTCTGAGCAGTGCAACGATGGCCATTAGCGAACTGCCTGACAGCAAAGTCATGTCGCCGGCGCCGAGAAATGGCGATGTTGCCCGGGGTAAAGATTTGTACACCGCCTACTGTGGCGCCTGTCACGGAACGGGTGCAAACGGGAACGATGAGCTTGGCGCCCCCAATTTGTTAGGGCTCAGTAGTGACTACCTGACGCGTCAGTATGGTGAGTTTGCAAAGGGTAAACGCGGTACTCACCCCAACGACAAGTATGGTCAACAGATGGCAAGGCTATCCAAAGCGTTAAAAGATCCACAGCTTATCGACGACGTGACGGCTTATGTGGTTTCCATCGCTGAGTAAATTTGGCGCCCGCCTATTGCTTTTACTTTGGCTGATCTCCGCCGCCATCGCAAAAGGCGAGTCCGGTGAATTCGCTCTAGTCGATAACTGCCCAGCGGGCTTCAAAATTAATGAGCAGTCGGTCTGCAAACTCGACAGCCTCTATAACCATTACGGCTCACCTCACAACAGCGGCGTCGGCGGCCCTCGCGCGGGGCTCCCCGAGCTGCGCGACGGATTCAGTCCGCAGGTAATCGACCTCGGACGTTACCTTTTCTTTGATCCATTGCTCTCAGGCGACAATACAATCGCCTGTTCTAGCTGCCACGACCCTGACCATGGCTTCGCAGACGGCCGAGATCGCGCGGTTGGCATCAATGGTGTAAGCCTCGATCGCTCGGCCCCCAGCCTTTGGAATATTGGTTTCTTTGACACCTTACTTTGGGATGGCAGTAAAGCCTCTCTTGAAACCCAGCTACTCGGACCTTTGTATGCGTCCAATGAAATGGGTAATACGCCTGAGCAACTGCTCGAAGATCTCTCAAGTAACGCAACCTACCTACGGCTTTTCTCGGACGCGTTCGGAACACCAAACATCAGCCTAAACCAGGTCTACGCAGCACTGAGCGCCTTTGAGGCTTCGCTGATTTCACTCAACAGTCGGTATGATTTCTACGCACATGGCCTGCACAACAGTCTGTCCCCGAGCGAGTTAGAAGGCCTCAACGTCTTTCGCTCATTTGTCTCTCGCTGTGGGGAGTGTCATACACCCCCGCTCTTTAGTAATCAGGAAATCGCCATTATTGGCGTCCCGGAGCCAAAAGGCCGACCCTTTGACCCTGGAGCCGGCGCGACATCAGGCATACCCAGCCAGCACGGTGGCTTCAGGGTGCCGAGTCTTCGTAACATTGCAAAAACAGCGCCTTATATGCACCAGGGAAACTTTAAGACCCTGCGCGATACCGTGGCGTTTTATAACGGGGGTAGAGGGCATGCAGTGCCAAAGGACGAGAACCTCCTGATCCATTGGCATATCTGGGAACCCAATCTGCGTGACGAAGAACTCGACAGATTGGTCGATTTCCTCCACGCTTTAACCGATGAGGGTTTTATGCCCCGTATACCCGAGCGCGTTCCGTCCGGCCTGACGCCAGGGCGAGTAATAAACGATCAAAAGCTGACTTCGAGGTCACAATAATGAAAATAAAACTCAGCCTATTTTTATGGATTCTGATGGCGTCGCTACCGACAGGGGTGGCACAAGCCGCTACGCTCGAAGTGAAAGAAGGCGAGTCGATCCAGGCAGCAGTCACCCAAGCAAAAGCTGGGGACACGATCAGGGTTTACCCGGGCACCTATCACGAGACGGTATTCGTTGATAAGGACGATATCTCATTGATTGGTGTCGTTGAGGACGGCGAGTGGCCACATCTCGATGGCGAAAAAGTGCTTAATGATGCCATTTTGTATTCGGGAAACGGCTTCAGCGTCGAGTGGTTCAAAATCACGAANTACAAAGGCAATGCCATCATGGGGCAGTCGGGAAATAACTTCTCGATCAGAAACAACTGGGTCATCGATACCGGCCTTTATGGCATTTTNCCCGAGTTCGGTCATAACGGTCTTATCGAGAACAACATACTGAGCGAAATTGAGGACGCCGCCATCTATGTCGGCATGTCTGACTACATCGANGTTCGAAACAATCAGGTATTCGATAACGTNGCGGGTATCGAAGTTGAAAACAGTCGGCATGTTCTCGTCGAAGGCAANGTCGCCAGAAATAATACCGGTGGNATATTGGTCTTCATCACCCCAGGCCTACCCATTAAGTCNTCCTATGACGCCGTTATCCGNCGTAATTTNGTAACCAGCAACAACACGCCCAACTTTGCGATCCCNGGTTCATTGGTCGCAGGTATNCCGTCGGGCACCGGTGTCCTTGTGATGTCAGGAGATCGAGTCNTCATCGAAGACAACATCATCACNGGAAATAATACAGGCGGNATCATNGTTACCAGTGGTGACTTTGTNACCGAAGTNGCCAGTGACCGCGATTCAGACCCNCACTCTGACAATGTCGAGATCCGCAACAATGTGATGTTCGANAATGGNAACGACCCCGATGGAGAGATGAAGTTGTTGATGCTGAGTAAGTTCANCACCAAAGGNCCNGACATACTGGCCTATCAGAGCGCCGCCGATAAGGCGCGTGGCAGCTGTATCTCTCGNCGAGAGGCCTACCGGTCTTACGGTCTCGAGGANTGGGCNGACTGTGANGCGCCTACGGTACGCGCNGCGGACGCGGTAGCGACNGCAGACGATATAGGNACATCGCGGCAGCTCATCACGAAAATGTTAGAGGCACCCGCTGATCCANGGGTAATNACAGCNGATGCGAACGGTGCCGAGGTTGTCTATAACGGCATCTGTGCAGGCTGTCATGCCTACAACGTNCGTCTGATCGGTCCACCTGCGCTTGTGATTCAGGCGCAGTACGGTGATGACGCNGAAGCGCTCGCCGAGTATGTNGCGAACCCCGTAAAACGACGGCCAGACTTCCCTTCCATGCCGCCTCAAGGACATGTCTCTGAGGACATGCGCTTGNTGGTCGCGAAATACATGTTGGGTCTAGACGGATGACNCTCATAGCGGTGCANGAACAAGACGTCGCACCGCATCGTAAGCTTTGCACGGATTGNGGTATNAGCCGCACCAGCGATCCNGGNCGCTGTGGTTATGCNTGCCAATTTATNAATCCCGATTACGCCCGGCTTGAGAGTGCAGTGCACGGTCGCGTNCGTCAGACCGACGGTGAGATCGAACCNTTCTTTGGTGTTATCCAGGAAATGCATCAAGCAGCGCTCACGCCNCGACGCGANGGCGCNCANTGGACAGGAATTACCACACGACTNGGTGAAGCNTTATTAACCTCTGGTGAAGTATCCGCCGTTCTCTGTGTGGGACCTGACGAACACGACCCTTGGAAGCCNGTGCCGCGNCTGGTCACAGCGGCCGANGACATGGCGAGTTGCCGCGGTATGCGCATGGGATACGCGCCGCTTCTGGAACAATTAGAGCCTGCCATCGCCGCGGGTCATAAGCGANTTGCTGTTATCGGTATACCTTGTCAAATCTATGCACTGCGAGCGCTCGAGAACGAACTGGATTTNGANCATTTAGTGGTTATCGGGACACCCTGTTCGGATAACACCACGACGGAAAATTTCCACGAGTTTTTGTCGCTTCTNGACGACAACCCGGAGCGNATTAACTANTTGGAGTTTATGCCTGACTTTCACGTAGAGCTNCGGTTNGACGGTGGAGAGACACGGCGCATCCCTTTCCTTCAGCTGCCGATCGCTGACTTGAGGGATGATTTCTTTCCTCTNACCTGTCGCACTTGTGTTGATTACGTCAANACGCTGTCTGACATAACCGTTGGCTACATGGGCGGCCGCGGTGAGCAATGGCTGTTGGTGCGCAACCAGAAAGGTCAAAACGCCCTAAATTCAATTCGNTCAGAGCTGTCGTTAAAAGNGCCCTCGAGCGNAGGTAAACGCCATGGCGCAGTGAAGGGCTTCATTGAAAATNCCCGCCGCGCGACNGGTGGACTTCCGCTTCGACGAATGCCGCAATGGCTGCGTCCNATCGTAGGTAAAATAATGCCGCTTACCGGTCCNAAAGGACTTGAATTCGCGCGCACGCGGTTGGAGATGAAAGCCGCTGAGTCGATACTTCACNTGCGCCGCGCNGCACCCAAGCGACTTCGCACNATGGTGCCNGCACACGTATGGAAGCTAGCTGAGCCCTATGGGCTNACACCAAGTGAGGANGAGCGCTGATCCAGACCTCAACCGGGTCGGTAAAAACAGCTCTATCCTCGCAAGGAATCCATCGTGGAAGGACACACAGTCGCTTACTCGCAGAGTACTATTATTGANCTTATGGTGCCGAGTTACGCCAACTTTGGTGGCAAGGTTCACGGCGGAACACTCATGTCGTTAATGGACAAGGTGGCCTACGTTTGCGCCAGCAAACACGCNGGAAACTACTGNGTCACAGTCTCCGTCGATAACGTAGAGTTCCTNCAGCCGGTNGAGGTGGGCGAAGTCATNAAACTCATGGGGTCGGTCAACTATGTGGGACGTAAGTCGCTCGTGGTCGGCATCAAAGTCGTTGCAGAAGANTTGCAGGCAGGTGTGAGTAAACACACGAANACGTGCTACTTCACCATGGTGGCAAAGAGTNCCGANGGCAAGACTGCAGAGGTGCCGGCCCTCATCTTGAAAACACAGGATGATGTGCGCCGATATTTGAGCGCACTTCAGCGCAAGCGCCTGCGNACNCANGATAACGAGTTNATGGATAAATANCGGCAGAATTTCGTTTATGATCTTGCCTCGGCAGAGTTACTGCAGGATCANCGCTGTCANGTGACCCTCGAACCCGAAGAATAATGAGACTCNGGAGATAAACATGCTCGACCAACCNCTNACNCTGCCATGNGGTGCGGTGGTNCCCAACCGTCTATGCAAGGCTGCTATGACAGAGGGTTTGGCTCACCCCGATGGAACGGCCTCCGAAGANCTNGAGCGCCTCTACGGNATATGGAGCGATGGCGGTTCNGGCNTNTTACTCTCTGGCAATATTCAAGTGGATGGTGACCATCTGGAACGCCCAGGGAACGTCATAGTTGACGGCAAACTATCTGCGAGCGCCTTCAAAGCCCTTGAGAAAATGGCATCGGCGGGCACGCGTCACGGCAACCATTTGTGGGCTCAGATTAGCCACGCAGGAAGGCAAACTCAGAAAATTGTTAACCCCTCGCCAAAGGCGCCTTCCGCCGTGCGACTGCGACTGCCACAGAGTCAGTTTGGTGAACCCGTCGCACTCACATCGGAAGAGATCACAACCCTAATTGATCGCTTTGTAGACTGCGCTGTCACCTGCAAAGAAGCAGGCTTTACCGGTGTTCAATTTCACGCCGCACACGGTTATTTACTCTCTCAGTTCTTAAGTCCCCTTACCAATCAACGGGACGACGAGTGGGGTGGCGAACTTGAGAATCGTGCTCGCGCACTCGTCTCAGTCGTAACGAAAGCGCGAGAGGCATTGGGAGACGATTTCCCAATTTCGGTAAAACTCAATAGCGCCGATTTCCAAAAAGGCGGATTCGACTTCAATGACTCGTTAACCGTTGCCCAGTGGTTAGCTGAGGCGGGCGTTGATTTATTAGAAATCTCGGGCGGAACTTACGAGCAACCGCGGTTACTCAATCTCGATGGTGTTGAGCCCATTGAAGAGCAGTCGTTGGCACGCAGCACGCTTGCGCGCGAAGCGTATTTTGTCGATTTTGCAAAAGCAATGCGGGAGCAGTTATCCATTCCCATTATGGTGACGGGCGGGTTGCGCCGAAAAGAAGTGATGAATCATGTGTTAGAGACCGGTGGTGCTGACATGATTGGCGTGGGGCGCCCCTTGTGTATTGATGCAGAGGGTCCCAACCAATTGTTAGACGGAGCTGACGAGCTGACGCGCTACGAGGACAACCTTTCACTTCTTCCAAGGTGGCTTATGTGGCTCACCAGACTGAATGCGGTGAGGACCATTAATTCTTTCGCAACCCAGTTCTGGTTCTACGAGCAAATAGCCAACATCGGGCGCACAGGCAAACCTGACCCACAGCTCACTGTTTTCAGAGCAACACTGGCTCAACAAAAGGCCGCGTCAGCGTGGATGACGGCTCGAAAAAATCGCGCTTAGTACAGAGAGCGAATTGCTGCTTTCACGACGGAGTGACTAGCGCGCCACGTTCAGCTCAGCTTCGGTAGGCCAAGCATCGACCTCGCCGGTCTTGATGAGGCGATCATTCGCAAAGAAAAACCAAGTGACGACCCGTTCAGTGCCTGTGATCGTATTGCGACGCTCGACACCCGTGGCGGCAAAAGAGTAGTAAGCGTAGGCCACCTCATAAGCTGCGATGGTTCCCACATCGCTCTTGATAGCGCCTCGAGAAATACGTTGTGGAAAAAGGTTTTGAAATTCGTCAAACGACATACCCAAGCGCACTTGCTTTATCTGTCGCTCGTATACCTCTCTCTCGAGGTCGAACTCAGTCACTGCGCAGGAACTAACAAACCCCAACGTTAGGGCGAAAAAAACCTTGAGAATCTTCATTGTTGTCTTCTTATTCTTAGTTCTGAAGGATTGCCGTGCACGCTATCACTTTGTGATTTCAAAGTGAACGGGATATCAAGAAATGACGCTCACCCCGACTTTTTCAGATTTCACCATGTTACACTCGCGACCCCGCAAATCAGTTGCGAATTTGGGGCCCATAGCTCAGTTGGTTAGAGCAGTCGACTCATAATCGATTGGTCGTAGGTTCAAGTCCTACTGGGCCCACCACTTCTCTTCGTTTGTGATGGACCTCATCGGACTACCCCAGCCCTCGCGGGACGCTCGGTCGTTCGTCCGGCGACGAGCGGTGCTCGTCGAAACCCCGGTCTCACCCTACTGGGCCCACCACTTCTCTTCGTTTGTGATGGCCCTCATCCGACTACCCCAGC
>NZIJ01000089.1 GCA_002689915.1 Halieaceae bacterium
AACACTCAACCGCTGGCCGCACGGCTATGCCTATGAATTCGAGGGGATTGGGATCAACCCTAGCTACAATCGCTATAGCGGGCCGCATATTGCCGGGCGTGCGCAAATAGGGCGCATCAGCATCGCGAACTCGGACTCCGAGGCGCATGCCTATGTGGATGGTGCCATTGATGCGGCGGATCGGGCCGTTAACGAACAAATAAAAGTAGCCGGCGCGTGACAAGCGTAATGACAGCCACAGTCACACCACTACAGCGCAAGCAATGGATGAAAGCAAAAAAGGATAGAAGGATAAGAAGATGCAAGGAGCTAGGATTGCCATACACAATAAGGGAGGTTTCTGGGTGAAACTGACGGCGTTGATGAGTCTGATTAGCCTCAGCGCCCTGGCGACGGCTGAGACGGTGCACCCAGCCAAACTATCGAGCACCGAGCTGGCGGGCTATGCCTTCAAAAACCCCAACACCATCGTGACGGAGACACCAACCGGTAAGATACACGACCTTACTTCGCTCAAATCCTCCGACGGCAAGTTTGCCTCAGGTATGTATAGCGCCGGGAAATCCCGCTTTGACATTACCGAGCCCTACGGCGTGGACGAGTTCATGTTTTTCCTTGAAGGCAGTGTGACCTTGACCTCCGATGACGGCACTCAAATGACCGTCAACGCGGGCGAGGCTGTCACCATTCCAAAAGAGTGGACTGGCGTCTGGGAAACCGAGGGGTATCGAAAGATCTGGGTGATTTATTCAGCCTCCGGCGAGGGACTTTGATTCTTGAGACATGACCAAGGCGAATAAAACGAGCCTTCTAGGTGACAGATGACAATCGGGGAAACTGATTTAGGAACCTTACTTCGCACGCTTGACCCCGTGCTCGATGGCAATGAGTGGGTTTTTGTTAGGGTAGGGGACAGCGAGGTTCCCAAGTACATGCCGCACGCCCTCGCAAGTTTTAGAGAGCCAGAGGGTATGACGCTTGTCATGCCGCGCATTAAAGCTACTGAGATTGAACACAGCAGTGCTCCCATGGCGCGGATCACATTACGTGTACATTCGAGTCTCGAGGCCGTAGGCCTAACAGCAGCCGTATCGCGTGTGCTGGCCAATGACGGCATCAGCGCAAACATGATTGCCGCCTATTATCACGATCATGTCTTTGTCCCGCAGGCTTTGGCCGATCGTGCTATGAACTGCTTACGCGGCTTATCGCGCGCAGGTAGCTCGTTTGACCCACGAGCTTGTTAGATTAAGCGTCGCCTCGGGCAACTTGGCGAGTGCAGACTGCTACGGCATTACTCAACAGCTGAGCGCTTCATTTACAGCTTAGGTAATTGGCCAGAGATGCCCGTTTCATCGGGCCTCATTACGTCGATAAACAGAAAAAAGGGATGCACTGCGTCGGTGCGCTCACATCGCCAATGTCACTTCCATGGTGCGGCGAACGAAGCAGATAGGGCGAAATGAGAGTGAAAGTGTCATCTTTGCGCTGTCGGTGAAATTTCAAGTTATTGTTTTTTATTGATTTTCTTCTTTTGGTGCACGCTTGGCTTGTCACATTTGCGCACAGATATATACTTCGAGGTGCGTTAATAAAACAGGTGCCTGCAAGCGCTTGAAGACAAACCGCACNACGCTCGTTGACGAGACGCAATAACGNGCGCTGTGCAATANAAGCTAAAAGTAAAAAAGGACGCCAAAATGATCAAATCATTGTCTAAAAAGCCGAGCTTTGCGTTAGCTGCAATGGCGGTTGCCGTNGCGACTGCTGCTCCAAGCGCNNTTTCCCAGGAGNAAATNGAAGAGGTTGTTGTCACTGGNTCTCGTATCCCAGTTAACACCAACACCATTTCTTCGGTTCCCGTTCAGTCAGTCACCGAAGAGGACATCCGCAACTCCGGTGAGATCAACATTGCTGATATCGTCTCCGATATNCCNGCACTGGTCTCNTCACTNACTGCTGAGAACTCNTTAACCGGNGCNAACAGCTTGAACCTTCGTGGTTTGGGCGGCGATCGTTCGTTAACACTGGTNAACGGCCGCCGTCACGTTGCGGGCTTCCGCGGTAGCCAGGCCGTAGACGTGGGTACTATTCCTCGCGCGCTTGTNAAAAGNGTTGAAGTNACCACNGGTGGTGCATCAGCNATTTACGGNGCTGACGCGGTAACAGGTGTTGTTAACTTCATCCTCAAAGACGACTTCGAAGGNTTCCAAGTNGATCTGTCGGGTGGTGTACCCGAGCGCGGCGGTGCCCAGACAACAACCCTTGACCTCGTATGGGGTTCAAATTTCGCTAATGGTCGTGGTAATGCGGTTGTGACGTTCTCATCTGANATGGATGAAGGTCTCCGTTTNAGAGACCGAAGCTGGTCACGCGATAACGGNATCGCCGAGACNCTGGTGAACCCAGATCCGAATGGTNCGCCTCGCGCAGTGGTTCAGGATCCACGATTCTGGNTGACCTCNCAGGANGGTTCTATTGCCCCGGGGTTCGGCGGTCGTAGTGATATTTACGTCGACATTAACGGAAACGGAATTGCTGACTGNCAGGAATCTGAGGGCGGTCGTGTNGGCTACCTTGCGGGCTGCTGGTTGGTAGGCNCAGANGGAACGGTTCGNGTNAACCANGACGGCGTCGTTNTNGANGGCNTNTGGGGNACTGGCGGNGNCGGNGGNCGGGNGNACTTTAACCGAGACACGCTGTTCCCAGAGACCGATCGTCAGGTAGTGAATTTCAACGTTAAGTACGAGTTTGCTGACAATCTTCGCGGCTTCTTGGAAACAAAATATGTTCGCGCCGAGACGACAGTCTTTAACGAGCAAGATACCTTCTACGACACCCTCGAAATCCGCGCTGATAACGCCTTCATTCCCGATGCCTTACAGCCCGTTGTTGACCAAACTGGTTATCTTTTGTTGACTCAGGATCCTCTGTATTTGAGTGACAACAACAATCAGAAGTACACGCGAGAGACGAGTCGTTTTGTTGCGGGACTCGAGTGGGAGCCTGCCGATGGTCACAGCGTTGAAGTTTCTTTCAACCGCGGCATGTTCCAGCAGACGGATAAGACGAACGCGATTTATTTGGATCGGTTCTACTCAGCGATTGATTCGGTCGTTGATTCCAGTGGCAACGTGGTATGTCGGTCGACACTCGATCCAACAACGGACTACCCCCTCGATTATTTCGCAGGGTCAAATGGCTTTGCAGATGGTGATTACTACAGCGATCGCTACTACTCATTCACACCGGGTGACGGTCAGTGTCAGCCACTGAACCCATTTGGCACATATTCCGCGAGCGAAGCTGCTCAGAATTTTGTGACTGCGGATCTTGAAAGCACGCTCAAAATTCAGCAGTGGGTATTCAACGTCACAGCCGTGGGTCAGTTTGAAGTGCTTCAGTCAGTGCTTGACGGACCGGTTGGCTACGCTGCCGGTGTTGAGCGTCGTGAGGAGTCAAGTGACAACCGCCTCGATCCACTAACGTTGGGTGTNATTCCTGANGGNAGCCCNTACGAAGCGGGCCAGTCGGTGAACTCAATATCACCNTGGCTGTATTCNTTNATTTCGTTTGACAANACACAGCAGTACGACACGAAAGGTGACTATGACGTGACTGACGTGTTTGCAGAGGTGCGNCTNCCGATCTTCCTTGATCGTGACTTCACGCGTGAGCTGACGCTCGACGCNGCGNTTCGCCAAGCGGATTANTCGACATCGGGTAAAGCAAACACATGGAAAGTNGGTGTGACNTGGGCNCCGATCGACGATATCCGTTTCCGCGGTACGGTATCGGAGGCGGTTCGTGCGCCAAACATCTCTGAGCTGTTNGATCCTCGTCTGCCTATTACGGTTGNAGCGNNTTCTGACCCCTGTGCGTCGACCAACATCAACAACGGTACCNNTGCGCGTGAAGCAAACTGTGTGGCGGCACTGACGGCAATTGGNGTCTCACAGGATGCGATCTTCACTGACGGCGTCTACGACTGGACTAACCCGCTGACTGCACGCTTCAACGGCGTATCCGGCGGTAACCCTGCGCTNGANGTAGAGACAGCGGATACCACNACTTACGGTGTTGTTATTGTNCCTAGCTTCGCGCCAGGNCTAACGCTNTCAGTCGACTANTGGGACGTGGCCATCGANCAGGCAATCGCGGCCGNGAGCTCAGACGACATCCTCAAAGGTTGTTATGACTCCTCTAACTACCCGAGCCTNGATTTNTGTAATGCGTTTACACGTCGTGGTGATGGTGGCTTGAACTTCCTTGANACCGGTACGATTAACTTTGCNAAGCTNGAAGCAGAAGGTGTTGACGTNTCNGCGTCCTACGACTGGGCAATGGGCGAAAACGANTTCCGCGTAAGCCTNGTAGGTTCGCGCCAGAAGCGTCTNGATCGTTTCTTTAACCCACTTGATACCTCTGACGTCGACCCNGAGCTGCAAGAGCTCCAGCGTCCACGNGTNACGGGTTCNTTGAGNCTCTCATGGGATCGTGGNCCNTNGAGTNNNGGNATCCAGAACGTATACCAGGGTAAGCAGGCTGTTGATGANATCGAGGAAGTTCTCGGTCTTGGAGACAACCANGCNGTTTATGGAGACGATGGCTTCTTNGANTCGATCGTGATCACAGACATTAACGGTAGCTACCAGTACAGCGATGAGCTGACTATTTATGGCGCGGTTAACAACGTGACNGACGAAGAGCCATGGTCAACNCAAAATGCATGGCCTGTGGGNCCACGCGGTCGCACNTTTGTGTTGGGTGTTTCTTACTCAATGTNAGNACGCNATCGTCAGAAGAGCCCGCGCTTAACACCGCGGGCTTTTTTTTGTCTCANGTCATGAGGNGGAGTATTGCCTCGCTCTTGGCNCACANGCATTATGTCAGGGCGATGGATCTTGGTTAGNAAGCGAANAATAAAAGANNATNAGCAGGGCCGTCGCGAACGATTGTTNCGNCATGCTGNGTTTGTGAGTGAAAAAAATAATGAGTGGTATTTCAGAGCACGACGAGTTCTCGACCCATGCAGTGCCTACCGATGCCCGAGTTGCGACNTTCAGAGTGGCNGCGGTGTCATCGATGGTNTCCTTTTCCCTGCCTACATTCATTGCAGGTATTGAAGTCGCCTACGGCGTNGGNGAGGCCNTGGCCCTCTCNGCTATCNTAGGTGGCTCNTTTATCATTTTCCTTGTTGGCTGGCTTATGGGCTCGATTGGTGCCCGCACNGGCTTTAACTCTTATCTGCTTGTTCGGCTGGCCTTTGGNGANACNGGCGCACGAATNGTTAATCTCGCGTTCTCCATCTCTTTACTCGGTTGGTTTGGTATAAACCTTAATCTGTTTGGCCGTGCCATCGCGGGCCTGAGTAGTGATGTCTTGGGTGTTGTTCCGCCTGAGCTTCTCGTCACGATTTGCGCGAGTGTCTTGATCACGGTGACGACCATTATTGGGTTTCGGGCAATCAATTTTGTGTCGACTTTGATGATCCCTGTTCTCATGTTGGTTGCCGTGGTGTTCTTGGCCGCGGTTGTTGGGCAAGGTGGGAGTCAATCGATAATGTCACAAACCCAAATGAGTCTCGGGGACGGTATCTCCTCCATTGTCGGCTCGATTGTTATTGGCTGCATCATCATGCCCGACATCACGCGCTTCTTGAGGTCGTCTAATGGGGCGCTCGTGACAAGCGGCGCGAGCTACATGGTGTTTCAGCCCTTTGTAATGTGGGTGGGGGCAAGTGCCGCTTTTGCTTTGGCGACCGATGACATCACAACAATCATGTTGACGCTGGGTTTGGGGCTTGGCGCTTTTGCCATCATTATCGCGGGCTCTTGGGTGCTCAATGCACTGAACCTTTACAGTGCTGTGCTTGGCGTAACGGCGTCTTTTCCTCGTGTTAACGCTAGAAACACGGCTATTTTGCTCGGTGCTTTGGGCGTTACCGCCGGATTGATGAATATTCTCGACTCGTTCGTCGAGTTTCTTTTCTATCTGTCGATTGTATTTATTCCGGTGGCAGGCGTGGTGATCGTTGATCATTTTGTAGTGCGCCAGAGTCATTACTCGGTCGACGTGGTCGCAGACAATCAGCCACTTAATGCACGGGGGTTATTCGCGTGGTTTACGGGTGCCGCCGTTGCATTGGCAGGGTCCGAGGGGTTGATTATAAGTGTCACCACGGTAGCTGCAATCGACGCGATGATAGTTTCGGCTTTGCTTTATTTTGTGCTCGCAAAAGCCCTGGGTCCGCGACCTTCAGCTCACAATGGGACGGGTCAATAGTATGCGTATTGGGCTCGATGTCGGCGGTACGCACACCGATGCCGTCTTAATGGATGGGCAGCGGGTGGTGGCGCACACGAAAGCAATAACCACGGCCGATGTCGGGTCGGGTATCGAAACGGCGCTCGCGACGATCCTCAGCGGCGTAAGCCCCGCTGATGTAGAGCTTCTCACCATTGGTACGACACAATTCACCAACGCCGTAGTTGAGCGAAAGCACTTATCCACGGTTGCTGCGGTGCGCGTTTGTCTCCCTGCTGGACGCGGGCTTCTACCCCGTGCGGATTGGCCTGCAGATCTCGTAAGAGCAACGGATGGTGGAAATTATTTAATCCATGGTGGGCACTTATACGACGGTCGTGAGCTTGCACCGGTCAATGAGGCGGAGCTTGACGAACTATTACGGACACTCGCGAGCACGAAACCGAGTGCGGTTGTCATTTCGTGTGCGTTTTCCCCTTCGCAACCCGAGCTGGAACAGCGTCTCGCGGCGCAAATAGCAAAGGCGTTACCAGCGAGTCGTGTTATCGCGTCCCATACTATGGGTGGACTGGGTTTAATCGAACGTGAAAATGCGTCTATTTTGAACGCCGCGTTACTGAATTTTGCTGACCACGTCGCGTCTGCGCTTGTCGCTTCGAGTGCGCGTCTGGGTTTGCGATGCCCCGTTTATGTGAGTCAGAACGACGGCACCCTGATCGATTTAGAGCGCGTGAGACAGTATCCAGCGTTGACCTTCGCGTCTGGACCCACCAATTCACTCCGTGGCGCCTGGGCGCTTACCGGGCTTTCAGATGCCTTGGTTATCGACGTCGGCGGTACGACGTCTGATATTGGCGTGCTGAAAAATGGATTCCCAAGGCAATCTAACCTCGTGATCGATGTGGGCGGTGCGCGGACCAATTTCCGAATGCCAGATGTTTTGGCGATTGGGTTGGGTGGTGGCAGCGAGATAGGCGAGGGCGGTGTTAGTTGCGGTCCACAGTCGGTTGCCCGAGAGCTCAGGGAAAAAGCCCTTTGTTTTGGTGGCGAGGTCATGACACTTACAGATATTGCCGTGTCTCAGGGGAGACTGACGATTACTAGCGCCGTTGAACCTCATCCTGTGGATGCTGAAGTTTGTACTGCGGTCGATCGGCTTATTCTTGAAAAGTTAAATGCGGCGGTAGATCTTATGAAGCCCGGTGGTGCGATATTGCCGGTTGTGCTGGTTGGCGGGGGTGCGCCGCTTATTCCGGGCGATACCCTTGCAGATTGTCCGATCATTCGCCCTCAGTATGCGGACGTCGCAAACGCTATTGGCGCGTCAATTGCGCAAGTGAGCGGTGAGGCAGAGGGCTTACATGTGCTCACAAGTCAGTCGCGAAGTGAGATGATCGATCAGTTGACGCGTGAAGCAAGCGAGCGTGCGATAGCCGCCGGAGCTGCCGAGGCGAGCATTACTACAGTCGATGTCGAAGAGATCGATATTCCCTATATGGCGAATGAAACGACCCAAATTAGTGTTCGTGTTGTTGGCGATCTCTTATTGGGAGCAAACTAGTTGATGAAAATTTACGCAACCGACCTCGATGATTTAGCACTTGGCGCCGTCTTTTTGGCAACGGGTGGCGGAGGTGATCCCTACTTACCGACATTGATTGCCAAGCAGACGCTTGAGCAGACAGGGCCCGTGACCCTCATCGACGCTGAGGCACTGAGTGATGAGGCCTTCGTGGTGCCTGTAGGAGGTGTTGGCGCCCCTACTGTGTCGTTAGAGTTGTTGCCGTCGATCGATGAGGCATCACGTGTTCTCGATGCCTACGTACGACTGATTAGTAAAGAGATAGATGCGGTTGCTTCGTTTGAGATAGGCGGGGGGAATTCATTGATTCCACTCATGGCGGCAGCCGTGCGGGGACTGCCCGTCATTGACGGTGATGGTATGGGCCGAGCTTTCCCCGAGGCACAAATGATGAGCTACGCAATCTCGGGCGTAAAACCAACGCCTGCGCTAGCAATGGACTATGCGGGCAATACCGCGCTTTTTGATACGTCAGATACCACAACCTATGAGCATCACATTCGATCGTTTGCCGCCGCCGCAGGTGGAATGGTCACCGTCGCCGAGCATCCGATGACGGGGGCACAATTAAAACGTTCTGTCATTCCCAAGACCGTGAGCTTCTCCCTGACCTTGGGGCGCCTACTGCGCGAAAAAAGAGGCCCGATTGGGGATCTACTGCCTCTGCTTCGTGAGGTGTTCGCCGATTCGGTCTATGGCGCTGTCCATCAAATTTTTACAGGTAAGGTCTCGGGTAAGAGCACCCGTACCGTCGGCGGTTACGATATTGGGGAGCTTTCCATCGAGTGTTTTGACGACCCGACGGATGTCTGCAATATCACCATTAAGAACGAATACTTAGTGGCAACTGCCGGCGGAAAGCCACTCGCCATGGTGCCTGACTTAATTGTGATCGTTGATGCCGAGACGACGACGCCAATTAATGCAGAGCGCCTTCACTTCGGGCAGCGCGTGGCGGTGCTTGCAGTTGGTGCACCTGATTTTTATCAAACCCCCGAGGCGCTGGCGGCCACACAACCTCGTTGTTTTGGCATCGATCTCGATTACACGCCACTGGCTTCATTGGTGAGGTGAGAAATTATCTATTGAATAAGCGGCGTGTCCTCGCTACCCGAGACGGTCTCTTTTTCGCTGCCTAGCAAAGAAGAGAAATCTTCAAGGATGACGTACAGAGCAGGTATCAAGATAAGCGTCACGCCCGTAGCGAAAATAACACCAAAGCCCAGCGAAACAGCCAGCGGCACAAACGGCGCAGTATCGAAGTCCCGGGTAACCATCAGTGGCATCAGTCCCATGAACGTCGTTACTGAGGTCAAGAAAATTGGCCTGAAACGTGACATACCTGAGTCAATGACCGCGTCATGCAAGTTCATTTTATGAATGCGTCGATTTCGATTAATGAAATCAACAAGGACAAGGCTAGAGTTAATCACAACGCCCGCTAAAGCGATCATCCCAAGGAGCGAGAAGAAAACGAGGTCATAATTCATGATCTGATGGCCGATGATCGCGCCAATAAACCCAAAAGGGATACTTGCCATTACGACGAGAGGTTGAAGGTATGACTTCAGGGGTACGGCGAGCAAGGTATAGATAACCATAAGGGCCACAAGACTTGAACTAACGAGCCCGCTTATTGCACGTGCGCGTTCCTCGGCCTCGCCTGCTTGCCCCACTGTTACGCCTGGGTATGTCTCGATAATACGCGGCACATGTGTTCTGAATATTTCTAAGAGTATTGTTTCAGGCGCTACCTTATCGCGATTCGCTGAGGCAATAACATTAATGGTTCGTTGCCCGTCGGTGCGATTAATCGTCGAGTTGCCGGTGGTTGGCGCAAGCTCTGCCACCGACAGTGCGGGCACCTCAGTGCCGTCTGCGAGTCGGAT
>NZIJ01000032.1 GCA_002689915.1 Halieaceae bacterium
CATTTTGGACAAATAAGGAATATGTTACCAAAGAAAAATTCTGGAGCAATAGGCCATTTTTTTAAGTTCCCTCATAAATTTAATGGAGGCGTGTACGTGAATCGAACACGTGTACACGGATTTGCAATCCGCTGCATCACCACTCTGCCACCGAGCCATTCAGGGGCAAGCGCCCCGAAGAAGCGCGAAGTATACAGACTTCGCCTCCTTTGTCATCAGACATTTCGGGGTTTTAACCCGCCAAGCGACTTTGATAATTCCCTTGCGTTCGCGCCGCCTGGGCAATCCACTGATCTTCAGTACAGCGGGCCCCATGAGCCTCCGTAATCTCGGCTGAATCGATCCCGAGCTTTAAAGCCATAGGGAACTGATCGGGCAACAAACTTCCCACTACACGAATGTGGCCGGCGTAGCCTCGCAGTCTGAGTTGACGACCCAACGTTAGAAAGCGTCCGTCGCCGCAGCTTTCAAAAATAATTCGCACACCTGAGGCATCGAGTAGGTCGTCGAGTTGGCTCACATCAATAGCCGAATCAATATCAATAAAATCCAGAGCTTCACTGTTATCGAAACGCCCTTCCTTGTTTATAACAATACTCATGCAACATGCTCCGAGCTCGCAATGATGTTGGAGCGATTATGTAAACCGCACTCCAATTTCTCTTTCCCCCGCCAGCGCCCTGATCGCGGGTCCTCCCCTACTTGCACTGCCGTTGTGCAAGGCTCACAACCAATCGACGGGTATCCTTTTGTTACTAGGGGATGCTCTGGTAATCGGTGCGCGATCTTATAGGCAGCAATCTCGCTGTCACCAAAGTTCGCCAATGGATTAAACTTTAACTTTCCGCGAGCCTCGTCAACCTCAACCAAAGCAACCGCTGAGCGTGTGGCAGACTGCGCTCTGCGTTGACCGGTGACCCACGCATCGTTCATCCGTAGGTGCCGATCAAGCACAGACACTTTCCTAAGCTGACAACACTGATCAGGCTGGCTTAGGTGAAGACGGCGCGTCGGATCCCTTCGTTTTATGGCGAGCGGGTCGACGGATGCGGTGCGAACGTTTTTCAGCCCCAAAGTACTAATCAAATGATTTCGATAACGCATGGTTTCTTTAAAGTGAAAGCCCGTATCGAGAAATACGACCTGCGCCTCAGGCTGAATCTGGCTGATCATATGCAAAAGCACCGCACTATCAGCGCCGAAGCTCGAGACCACCGCCGGGTTCCTCACGAAACGATTATCAACCACTATCTCTTGGAGCATTTCGCTTACAGACAAAGTGCTCCATGCCATTGAGAGTCTTTCTGCGATAGATTTGAGTCGCGTCAGCTCTACTTGACTAGGCGGCTTGATCGACGACATAGAGTGCCTCCTGAAACGGTCGCGTTCCCAGTCTTTTAATCGCCTGAGCAAAGGTTTCTTCGGTACTCAATCGATGCATCAGATAGGCGTCAATCAGTCTATCTAGCGCTGGCATTAGTTCATCGACATTAAAGCCCCGCCCCATCTTCTCTCCAATCGAAGCATCATTTCCCGCACTCCCACCAAGCGTGATCTGATAGTTCTCAACGCCCGCCTTATCGAGCCCAAGAATGCCTATATGGCCGACATGATGGTGTCCACACGCATTGATGCAACCGGAAATCTTAATCTGCATAGGGCCGATCTCTTGTTCTCGGCTTTCGTACCGGACGGCAATATCCCGCGCTATCGGGATAGACCGAGCCGTAGCCAACGCACAATAGTCCATGCCGGGACACGCAATGATGTCGGAGACAAGACCAATATTCGCCGTCGCGAGTCCTATTGACTTAAGGGCCTGATAGACCGCCGGCAAGTCGGCCTGCGCGACATGAGGTAAGACGATATTTTGCTCGTGACTAATTCTCAGCTCGTCATGTGCCAAGCGCTCTGCGACATCGGCGATTGCACGCATCTGCGCTGAGGTGGCATCGCCCGGGGTGTCACCGTGCCCTTTCAAACTAATGGTAACGCTCGCGTAACTAGGGTGTTTATGGGCAAAAACGTTTCGTTCAACCCACTCCCTAAAACAGCTGTCACCATCGAGCGCGTCGAAATACCGGTCTTGCGACTTCTCAACATATTCCGGGGGCATAAAGCCCTTTTGAATGTCGCCGAGCACAGCGAGATCTTGACCACTAAACTCCGCCCGAAGCCGCTGGAATGCCTCGTCAACCTTGGCACGAAAAGCGTCAATTCCCATCGCACCAACCGTAATCTTTATCCGCGCTTTGTACTTGTTATCTCGGCGCCCAGCGAGGTTGTAAACAGACAGAACTGCTTCTAAGTAAGGCAAAAGGTCCTCGGCTGGCAGCCGATCAGTGAGCTCCTGACCAATAACCGGTGTCCGACCTAGTCCACCGCCAACAAACACCTTAAACGCAATACGCCCCTCGTGTTCGACAAGCTGCAAACCGATATCGTGAGCGCGAACGACAGCACGATCCTCGAGAGCACCTGTAATGGCAATTTTAAATTTACGCGGTAAAAACTGAAACTCAGGATGGTCTGTAGACCACTGCCGAATGAGCTCTGCATAAGGCCGAGGATCAGCAATCTCGTCAATCGCCGCCCCTGCAAACTGATCTGTCGTGACGTTGCGAATTGTATTTCCGCTGGTCTGAATCGCATGCATATCGACATCCGCGAGCGCGTCGAGAATGTCGGGCGTATCGATCAAACGCGGCCAATTGAATTGGATATTTTGACGGGTCGTAAAGTGGCCGTAACCCTTATCCCATTTATCTGCAATGTACGCCAATTGGCGCATCTGCTGACTTGAAAGCGTCCCGTAAGGGATGGCAACTCGCAACATATAGGCATGAAGCTGCAGATAAACACCGTTCATGAGCCTTAGAGGTTTAAACTCATCCTCAGTTAATGCCCCGTCCAGCCGGCGTCTTACCTGATCTCGGTACTGCCCTACCCGGTCGCGCACGAACGCACGATCAAACTCCTGATAGGTATACATCAGGCCGCAACCTCTGCACCTTCGACCGTTTGCTTTCCATGGAAATAGTTGCTCGGCCCTCTTTGTCTAAACCCCTCCCTGTAATGTCGCGGCGAAATCGACGCACCCACCAATACTTCGGCTAAGTACGCGCCGACAACATCGGCTTCTTTCGCCATCGCATCAAGCTCAATCGTGGCCTCTTCCACCACCTCAAACACTTTCGCTGCGCTCAGTTCGATCGACCAGCGGTGTGATGCATCGAGGTAAACAACCTCACCTGACAACAAATCGTTTGCTGTAATGACCACAGGGGCCTTAATACGAGACATGTGAAAGCTCCTTTAGTGAGGTTGCATTGGCAGCGTGAGATACCTGCTCCTTGCCAATACCTACAAAAATAATAAGAGGACCGTTCCAGTTGTCGTCATCTAGACGCTGGGCGAACTGGGTAAGTGTCGATGTAAATCTGCGCTCCTCAGGGCGAGAGATATTTTCCACACAGGTAATGACGAGATCGTTGTCCGCGCCCGCCATCAGTAGTCGGGCTTGTAAGAAGCTGGCAGACTTTCGACCCATGTAAATCGCCAGGGCCTGCCCGGAGCGGACTAACTGTCGCCAATCGTGCTCCGCATAGCCTTTAGCGTCATGCGCAGTCATCAGAGTAATACTTGAGTTACGGTCTCGTCGCGTGAGCGACTGCTTGAGACTTGCGGCACCCGCCGCCGCGGAGGTGATGCCCGGAACAACGCTACAGGCGATACCTGCATCTGCGAGCGCCGACAGCTCCTCATCTAAACGTCCGAAAACCGAAGGATCGCCACCTTTTAAGCGGACGACTTTGGAACCGGCCTGAGACTCACGAACCAAATGCTCATTAATGACCGCTTGCGTCACCTGTTCGCCAAAGCCCTTTTTACCCACATCGATGAACTTCGCTTCCCGTCTCGCCAGCTCGAGAACTCCGCGACTGACCAACCGGTCGTGGATAACGACCTCAGCTTCGTGAAGTAATCGTCGCGCCTTGAGCGTCAGCAGATCAGGGTCACCCGGCCCCGCGCCGACAAAGGCCACGGATCCCGTCTCGTGCTCCGCACCCATGTGTCGNGCTAAGAGCGTNTCCAAGTCCAGNCTTAGGGTCTTATCACTTGTACCGCCACTNAGACGTGTGGGGGAAAAGAAGTCCTTCCAAAAATTACGACGTGCCAACCCTTCCGGCAGCGCGCGGACCTTCGCGCGAAAAGAATTAGCAAGCCTCGCTAAACGCCCTAGGTCAGCTGGAAGCATGGCTTCCACATCGGCCTTTATCTGCCGAGCCAGGACAGGAGCAGAGCCCTCAGTGCCGATTGCGACAACGACAGGATCACGATCAACTATTGCCGGTGTAATAAAGTCACATGCGTCGGTACGATCCAAAACATTCACAATAGCCCCCGCGTCTCGTGCCAATAACGCAAGCTCATCATTAACCGCGTCACTCTCATGGGCCGCGTAAAACAGCGTCACAGACTCAAAGTCACTCGCAATTGGCAGACCACAACGCAACGCGATACGACCCTGCTCGGCCCACGCGAGCGCCTCATCACTGGGACTGTCTGTGTAAACGGTTACGCTTGCGGCCGTCTTCAACACGCCGCGGCATTTAGCGTCAGCCATCTGCCCGTCGCCAACAACAACGACCTTACGATCTTTTGTTGCCACGAAAATCGGTAAGAAATCCATACGATTGCCACATTAAATTTGAGGCGCGATGTTAGGACCAAATTCCTTTGGTATGTCCTTATAACCAAAAAATAAGGAAAAAATTCTTGCTGGAATGATAATATCGGAAACTAATCCTTGATTTGCGTCATTTAAGGAATACGTCACCATGGACTCAACCGACAAGGCCATCCTCAAGCTCCTACAGGAGGACGCCACCCTCTCTTTAGACGACATTGCAATACGTATTGGTGCCTCTAAAACACCTATTTGGAATCGAATAAAACGCCTCAGAGAGTCAGGTGTCATATCCCACCAAGTGGCCATCGTTAGCCCGCAAGCCGTAGGTTTAGATACCTGTTTTTTTGTTCTGGTAAAAACAAGCGAGCACGATTCGACCTGGCAGTCTCAATTTCTCGATGCACTTAGAGCACGCGAAGAGGTGGTTGAGGCGCACCGACTTGCAGGCGAAATTGACTATCTACTAAAGGTTCGAGTCTCCAGCCCGCGCGCCTACGATCAGTTTTATCAAGGCCTCATTGCGGACGTAAAGGTTTTCAACGTGACCGCTTTACTCAGCATGGAAGAATTGAAGTACACGACCGCATTGCCGATCTAAAAATGGGGGTAGACGGTGGCCCGCCGCAATAGCATAATGAGAATGATTCTCAAATCCAGATAAGGACCCGTATAATGAATTTCAAAGTTAAAACAGTATTCTTCGCAGCACTTGCAACACTGCCATCCGTCGTATTTGCAGGTGCTGACTGCACTGAACACCCAAAGAGTGAGTGGATGAGCGTACTCGATCTTCAAAAGCGCATTGTTAACGAGTACGGCTTTTCAATCGCAAAATTTAAAGTCGACGATGAGTGTTACGAGATCTACGGTTGGGAAACCGATGAGAACGGTAAAGAGCAGAAAATCGAAGTATATTTCGATGCGAAAACAGGTGACATTGTTAAGAAAAAGTAACTTAAACAATGTCTTGGGACCACTTCATAAAAGTGTTTCACTGGTCTCTGGCCACAGGGATTGTGGCCAACTATTTCTTCCTCGAGGACGGTGATCAACCTCACGAGTGGCTTGGTTACGGGCTCTGTGCACTGATCCTCTGTCGTATTCTTTGGGGGGTGTTTGGACCCACGAGTGCGCGGTTTACATCCTTTCTTAGAGGCCCGCGCACCCTCTGGCGAGAGCTCACCGGGTTGGCCACGGCACATGAGTTGCCTGATACCCACACCGCAGCGGGCGGCTATCAACTCGTTCTGGTAATGACCCTCGTCGCTGGATTGGGAATTACTGGCTGGATGCACGACCTGGACGCCTTCTGGGGCGAAGATTGGCCCGCAGAAGTTCATGAACTTCTCGCTAACGCATTGCTAACCCTGGCATCGTTGCATGTAGCGGCAATCATGTGGATGCAGTGGGTACTGAAAATGCCCATCATTCGGCGTATGTGGTTCAGAAAAACCTAAGTAATTCACCCCCCAGAGAGACCAAACGCGCTGCGTTTAACACCGGGCAATGCAGTTTGAGTTTCGTGACGACATAGGTCCGGTACTGTCTAGAACGTTTTCGCTAGGTGTCGGGGGACACATCGTCTGCCGACTCACCGTAACTGCCATTAAGTGCAACGGGCACGCCACCTAACGCAAAGCCACAGTTCTGGCACACAGCGACATCCTTCAGGCCGCGCCGTGTCATCTCAGGAAGCCCCTGCGTATCACAGTTTGGGCACACCACTTCTGACTCGAGTCGCGAAGAAAACACACCGACCGCAATCCAGACCGCAAGGGCCAAGAAAACCAAAACCACAAAAAAGTCAGTCGTTATGTAAAACATAAAACTCGCGTGCGCTTGGATATGACCGGCTTAAGTGTGCCGTATTTGACGGAAGAGCACACGCTGAAAACCGAGATCGGCGGACAGCCAGTTCGATGAAATCACCTCAATTAGCGCCACGCGCCCAAACACAGAGCCAAACGAGAAACAAAGTGAGCGCCATGCCGCTAAAAAACAACAAGGTGGCTACATCCATAGCAATTCTCTCAGATGTAAGAAAGACACCCCTAGACTAAGGGGTGAAATTTCGTACACAAGCAAGAGAGGGGATAACTGTGAACTCGCTCAAGTTTGGACCGGCGGTTCGCCAACCCGAAGCGATGCGTGTTCTAAGCGCCCTCTCACTGAGCTGATTGGCATAATCTTCGGTGCATACCGACGACCTGCCCTCCCTCTTTAACGCCCTTTTTTAACGCCCTTTCGCTCCGAGCTCTTAGCGCTTGAGACGCCTAGTCTGGGTCTAGAGTCTGGGTCTAGAGTCAGGCACTAACCTACGAAAGACGCAGGGGCTCATCATTCATAGCCCCCAATTGCTCACGCAACTCCAGTATGTGATCAGACCAAAATCTGCCCTGCCCAAACCAAGGGAAGGCTTTGGGGAATGCAGGGTCGGTCCAGCGCTCAGCCAACCATCTCGCATGATGCATGATTCTCAGCGTCCTCAGAGCCTCGATCCAACCCAACTGACGTGTGTCAAAGTCGTGGAACTCTTCATAACCCTCAACGAACTCACTAAGTTGCCGTTCTTGCTGATGTCGCTCACCGCTGAGAAACATCCACACATCCTGAATGGCCGGCCCCATCACGCAGTCGTCGAGGTCGACAAAATGAGCCGTGTCATCTCGCCAGAGAATATTCCCGGTGTGGCAGTCACCGTGAATACGTTGCTTATCGCCCTCTCCCATACTGGCCAATATCTCGCTCGCCAGTGAATCGCAATCGGCAGCTAACGTGGTATAGGCGGTCCTGAGCTCCAGAGGCACAAAGGCATCCTGGACAAAGTGTCGTGAAGCGGTGGCCATGCGCTCAGCACTGATATCACGTCGATATTTAAAGTCGCTTGCAGCGCCAATCCGGTGTATGCGGCCCAGCGTTTGGCCCAACCTGTACAAGTGGTCAAGGTTATCTAGTTCAGGCGGATGCCCACCTCTGCGCTCGAAGACACTAAAGCGTTGACCATAAGCATGATGAAGCGTTTGGTCGTTGATTTTAAGCGGCGCTACAAACGAAATCTCGTGATCGACCAATTCCTGAGAAAAGGCGTGCTCTTCAAGAATCTGATCATCGCTCCAGCGCCCCTCGCGGTAAAACTTAGCAATGACGGGCGCTTGATTCTCGATTCCCACTTGGTAAACCCGGTTCTCATAGCTGTTTAAAGCCAGAAGCCGTAAGTCGCTAATCAGCCCCGTACTTTCAATACAGTCAATGACACAATCCGGAGTTAACGCGTCGTAGGGGTGTTTCATAAAAGAATAGGCCCCGTAATCAGACTGAAGTGGAGGGAGGATCTACCCGCGCAGTCTACCTCAACTGAGACGCCCGCGTTGCCCCAAGGAAGACATAAGACTGCGATAGCGCTATCGTTGCGCTCTGCTAAGAAGAAGCCCTAGGACGCAATTTATGTTGCTCGATCATGTGGTTTTGTTCGTGGATGATCTTGAGGATGCCGTGGACACGTTTTCACAACACGGGTTTACCGTCACGCCCGGTGGGGTGAATGGTCCTACACACAACGCGCTGATCGCTTTTGCTAATGAGACATACATCGAATTAATCGCATTGCAGTCTCGTAAAAAGCGCCTCCTTTTGAGACTTCTAGGACAGTTGGGCCTATTGAAGGTGCTGAGCCCAAAAAACCGGAATCTGAATACCCGGCTGTTGAGTTGGTTCAGCGGATCGCAAGGCTTCACCGATATCTGTTTGCGGGTAGTCTCACTGGAGGCATTTGCAAGTACTCCCCCCGAGGCACTGGGCGCCCTAACCCCCGTTACTGCGTTCAAACGACATCGTCCCGACGGCATTCATGTTTCGTGGCGATTGGCCGGCGCAGTCGACTTGATGCAGCCGTTTTTTATTGAAGATGACACACCACTCAACTACCGCATTCCTGATGGCCCGTCTCGACACCACGCTAATGGCTCACAGGGAATCACAGAGCTCATTACGCGCTCTGAACTCAGCGTTAGACCTGAAAACGCCATAATTCGGACAAGCGTTGCTTCCAGCCGGAGCAAATTTAGTATTGGTATCACAACGACCGGTTTGGCCAAGGAAATACCCCTCGGCCGTGAGTACAACGCAGACATAAGATTGATCAACTAACCTGCTTGATGCTTTGCTCGTCTGTCCCATGAAAACCGAGCAGGCCCGAAAGATAAGTGATCATAATGATTGCTTAACGTCACAAAAAATTCGATTCCGAGAACGCAAAACGAACGAGCACCCGAGTTGCAAACAAGTTTCCTCATACTCATAGCTAATCCAACTATTTTTAAGTAGGACATAGATGCAAGGTTATTCACCCGCGGCAGACAAGAACAAATCGCCCATTCTTTCAGTGCTCTCAAACTACCTCAGAGACGCTGATCGCGTATTTGAGATTGGAAGTGGTTCGGGACAACACGCTATTTACATGGCGGCATCTTTACCCACCATAGGTTGGCAGCCCAGCGATTGCGCGAGCGTTCTACCCCTCTTGACTAAAAATATAGAGACCTACGGGACGCCTAATCTCTCCCTACCCTGGGAATTCAATCTTGCGAACCTGTCGCCTGTAGAAAAAAACGAGGTGGATTGCGTCTATGCCGCAAACGTAATGCATATTGTCAGCGAATCTCTGGGTGAAAATCTTATTCGCTGGGCTGGTAGTGCACTCTCGCAAAACGGATACATGATCCTGTATGGCCCCTTTACCTATGACGGGCAGTTCACCACACAATCCAATCGAGACTTCGATTTTTGGCTAAAAAGTCGAGACCCTAACAGCGGGGTCAGAAGCTATGAGTGGGTAACAGAACTTGCGGCAGCGGCTAAACTCAGCTTGGTCAACGACCATGGCATGCCCGCAAATAACCAGTGCTTGATATACCAGCGCACATAAATATAGCGTCATAAATCCCTGTAGATGGGCTTTCGCTTCTCAATAAACGCTTGCATACCCTCTTTGAAGTCCTCAGTACCCGAGCACATTATTTGGTTGCGATTTTCAATCGCCATGGCCGCTTCCAGACTCGCCGCGTCGATCGCCATGTTGAGTCCTTCCTTGGTCATTCGAAGCCCCATGGGAGAGGCTGCCAAGAGATCATCCACATAGCCCTGAGCCGTTTCCTCAAGGTCCTCATCCGCAACCACCTCACTTACCAAGCCCGTGGCGAGCGCTCGCTGTGCCGTCACAAAACGCCCCGTCATCATCATCTCTGACGCAACACTTACGCCGACTAAGCGCGGCAAAAAGTAGCTTACCCCCATGTCACATGAGGAAAGCCCTAATTTGATGAAGGCCGAATTCATTTTGAGGCTCTCCCCGGCTATTTTGATATCGGTAGCCAATGCAAATGCGAAGCCGCCGCCGCTCGCCGCACCTTGTATGCAAGACACAATGGGCTGAGGGCAGCGTCTCATCCGAATGTAGACGTCCGCAAGATGCCCTTGGAAGCCAAACCCGCCCCCAAAGGGAGCGTCTCTCAGACCTTCATGATCTTTTATATCGAGGCCCGCACAAAACGCGCGCCCGGCCCCTCGCATGACGACAACGCGGCAGCTCCTATCCTGAAAGAGATTACCGAAATAATCGCGAAGCTCAGTTGCCATCTGCGTATTTATTGCATTGAGGCTATCAGGGCGATTAAGTGTTAACCAATGGACTGATCCGCGCACATCAACGTCAATAGTTTTGTAGCTATTCATAGAAGGTCTTCCCTGATGTTCTCCATAAGGCAGTGTGGTTCCTGTGTTCATCAATGGCAATGACCTTACTGGATTAAACCCCGTCAACCTGTGAGGTATGGGTCACAGCTATTAAACGGTACCGTAGCGCGCAGACATTTTTCTGGTAATGTCGACAACGTAGGAAATACACAAACTGATAAGTTCAGCCATACAAAAAAGGAGGTACAGTGGAAGAGCGACGTAAAGGAGAGGACCGACGCCAGGAGGAGCGACGTAAGGGCGATCGACGTGAGACACCCAGAGAGTCTCCGGACCGGCGTAAGGGCGAGAGACGACAAGGCGAGCGACGCTCTGGCGAATGATCCAGACGGACTGAACGCAACACAAATGCATCGTCATCAAGACTGAATGTCGCTTTCTGACGACGATCTTGTTGCACTAACAACACAACGCTTGAGGCAGCTTCTCTATGCGCAATCGATCATCAGCTTTGAAACTATCGCTTCTTGTCAGCCTAACCTCTGCCCTACTTGGCGCATTTTCGACAGTACAGGTGGCGGCACAGAGCTTGGGTAATCTTGCTCAGTACCCTCCCCAGCCTATGAAAATGACGATCACAACATCTGAGCAAGGCGAGCCTGTTGTGAGTCCCTCCTCGCTTAAGCTTAACGCTGGACGTTACTACCGGCTAACGTTCGACTGTCCTGATGTGCGAGGCGATTTGAGCGGATGGCGCATAGAAATGCCCAAGCTTTTAAACAACGCCCATTTAAGGCTCGTGGCTGTAGGCGATATCGAAATCCACCTTCAAGGGCTTAGCTTTAATGCGATTGAGTGCGATGAAATTGGATCCGCTTCGATGAGCTTCGTACCTATAAAGCCGGGCACCTACGATCTCTATGTTGGGAATGTCCCCATGGCCTTAGGTCGACCCATGGGAGAAGCGGGCGTCCAATCGACCGGCAAGTACGTCCTTTCAAAGGTGATTGTGCAATAAACGCGATGTACAGCGTCAATCGATCTGCCGATTGACGAAACGCGGTCATGAGAGATCAAAAAAGGGTAAGATGCGCGCCTCTTATTTACAGCGCCTAATCGCTACCACTACCCATGATGATCGCCACAAAGCCACCAATTAACCGGACAGCAGAAGCAAGCTCGATAGCACTGCCCGTGTACAAAGCCTGTGGTGGCTCTTCATCGGAAATTCTGACCGCAAAAAACACCCAATTGCGCCGAATGCACCCCATGCTCTTAGCGCTTGGTGTCGTGCTGAGCTTAGGCGCTTTTTCAGCGAGTACGCATGCAAATACGGGCGTTCTTGAGGAAATCCTCGTCAGTGGCAAGGCCGACCCGCGTCTCAGCTCTTTGCTTACTGGCACTGAAGTCCGAAGTATCTCTGAGGACGAACAAATTACTTCATCCCTCTCCCCCGCTTCACTTGCCGAGGCTATTCCAGGGGTATCAATGAACGGTCAGGGTGGTCTTTTTCAAAGCTACAGCCTGCGCGGTTTTAGTCGCTGGCGAATTCGCACTGAAATATCCGGCGTGCCAATTCTTACTGATCGCAGAGCTGGTAATTCCCTTTCATTTTTGGCGCCGGGTCTTATCGATACTATCCGGGTCAATATGGGCCCCGCCTCGAGCTTATATGGCTCTGGTGCAATGGGCGGTGTGATGAATGTTTCGCTCGCGCGACCCAACGAAACATCGCTTCGTGTCGGTGTGTCGTCGATGGGTAATGCGCACGATATCCTCCTCAAAACGCCTGTCAGCGAGACTACGGCATTGGTGGGTAGTTTTCGGTCGGCCAATTCGTCCAAGTCGGGCAACGAGACAACGTTAAATACCGGTTATGAACAATCAATGGTTTACGCAAGTGACGAGGGTGACCTTGGACAGGCCACAGTCACAACCGAGGCGTTAATCAGTAATGGGCGCGATATAGGAAAAAGCACGGCCTTATTTCCCACTAGCCGCGTCACTGACTATCCCCATGACGATCACAGGCTAGTGAACGTTCGCATAACGACACCCAATCAATGGTTTTTCCAAGCCTACGGGCACCATCAAGACTGGTCCTCACGCACTCAACGCCCAAATGACCGCCAAAACACGAGTTTGTATTCGAGCACCACAGTCGGAGGCTTAGTGTCCCACTCAAAGCGCGCAAGCCATTATTCGGAGCGTTACGGACTTGACGCTACTCGCCGTTACAATGTCGATATCGTAGAGCAAAGTGTGCGCCCCGGAGAGAGTACGACATCATCTACGGTCGTTGCAGGAGGCAGCGAGTGGAGCACTGGACTATTTTGGGAGCGAACATGGTATCTGGATGGACTTGCGCTTCAGGCAGGCCTTAGAGCCGATAGGGCCGAGGCCAAAGTCGCATCATCATCCAGAGCCCGCTCAGATTTAAACCTTCAGATAAAAGCCGACTTTCAACTCACACCTGACTTCGCGCTGAGGGCTGAACTAGGCTCCGGTTACCGCCTACCAACGCTGAGTGAGCTCTACTTTGAGGGTGAAACCCCACGCGGGCGCTTAACAGGCAATGAAGAACTTCTAAGCGAAGAAACAGTCGGTGCGCAGGTCACGCTCTTTTACGAGGGAAGTGACACAACGTTTGAGATGACGGCCTCTGCCAATCAAGTCGATAACTACATAGAACGTGTCGCGGTGGCGCCAGGCCTTGAATCGTACCGAAACCTCAGTAGCGGCGATATTCGTGGTGTCGACGGACAGATAACGCGGCGCGGTGACAAAAGCGACCAAACCTTCTCATGGCAATGGTATGAGGGCGAATCAGCGTTAGGTGAATTCATTGCTGATTTGCCTCCTCCTACACTGCGTTACGCCGTGACTCGGCAACTTTCAGATTATTCACTAGGAATGGACCTGAGATACCGTTTTTCAAGACGAAACACAGGGCCCGGAGAAGCACCTATCTCCAGTGCCGTCATTCTGGGGGTATCCGCCACCTGGAATATTTCTCATCAATGGCATGCGCAAGCCTCTGTCACCAACAGTCTCAACCGCAACTACCGCACAAGCGCATCGGATAATGCGCCTTTTGAAATGGGGCGCGCAATCAATATCAACATCGATTGGCGCCCCTGAGCCGCCCGATTTAGGGCGCTATCGACTCCCCAATTGTCCAAGGGGCGCCCGCTTGGCGCAGTGTTGCCCTGAGGGCAGGAATTTCTCTTTCAACAAGCGCATTCAGACGCTCTTTAGCGGGTGCAAACGCTTCTCGCGCATACGCCACGCTCTGTCGATGGCTTGGCGTTGGCCCGTAACTCGAATTCGACACACCCCGGAGCGCGTGACCGAGCCAAGTTGAAACGCTCGTGGGCGCGTAGCCGCCAATGTCATCCTGCACGCTGTTTCCAAATACCGTCTCCTCGATTTCATGAAGCGCCGTCGTCATCGCGGTAAGCTTGGCATGTACATCGGGAACGGGTGCCCGCATACGTGAGACCATTGTCCCAAGCTCAGCGATCTCTTTTCGCGCGGCCTTTATCGCGTAGCGAGCCGCCTGAGACTGACCGTACAACTCGCTGAGCTCGTTATTGAACGCCTCCATTTGCGCAAGTGAGGCACCCTGAAGTGATCCTTCTCGCAATTGCTCGACATTGAAACTTACGGGCTCGGCAAGGCTTCGCTGCTGGCCGCCTTGGGTTACCACCAACTCAGCTTTGTAAGTACCCGGTACAACCATAAAGCCAGTCGGCGAATCGCCGCGCCAATTCTTGCCGGTCTGCACGGGGCCAAGGTAGGAGCGTCGTAAATCCCATGCAACGCGGTTTATGCCCTTGCTATTACTCGCCGCGACACGCCGCAACACAGTGCCCTGCTCATCAGAGACCACCAACTCAACCTTAGGCTTTGCCTCACGTGTCTCATCGGTAACCGCATCCCAACCCGGAAACGTCACTGATTTACCTGCTTTCTTTGCCTCCTTTTCCGCAGCTTGGCGACTTTGTTTTTGCGTCTTAAAGCTATCGGCGAGGTAATAAGTGAAAACAGCACCAAAGGGGGGATTCTCAGCCACATAAAGCGAATCACCCTGCGAACCCTTTGGTCTGTAACCCAATGGTCGTTTTTGGAAATACCAGTGCGCTGTACGCGGCTCAAAAAGCACTGCCGTGTCGGCAAAGGTATCTTCGTCCATTGACCTCAGTGCAGTGTAGTCATCCAATACAAAGAATCCGCGACCAAAGCTTGCCGCAACGAGATCATTCTCGCGTCGCTGTATTTGAATATCGCGTACGGAAATGGTGGGCATCCCCCCGGATAACTTATGCCACGAATCGCCCGCGTTAAGAGTGAGGTACACCCCAAACTCAGTAGCCGCAAACATGAGTGACGCGCGTTCATGATCTTGCACAAGCCTCCAGACTAAATGTTTGTCTGGGATGCCATCCGTAATCATCTTCCAGCTACGACCACGATTTTTACTGACCAAAAGGTAGGGCTTGAAATCACCGTACTTGTGGTTGTCTAACGCCAAATATACCGTGTCGGCATCGTGCAGATCGGCCCTTATATCGTTAACAAAGGCTGTATCGGGAACGCCGGGCATTGCACCGACCTTGATACTTCGCCAGCTTGCGCCGTCGTCCTGAGAAATATGGACCTGCCCATCGTCAGTACCCGCATACAGTAATCCAGCAACAAGTGGCGACTCTGCCAACGAGGTAATGGAGTTGTAGTTAGACATGGCATACATGTCCCAAGGTGAGTCCCAGCTCTGCGTATCGCCCATAATGGGCATTGCAAATCGTTCTTCATTCCGGGTTAAGTCTCCGGAAATCGCCGTCCAACTGTCCCCGCGATCCTCAGACTTCCAAACCCGTTGAGACGCAAAGTAAAGACGCGTTGCTTTGTGGGGACTGACGAGGATGGGTGCGTCCCAGTTGTAGCGCTCAGCAGGCTCACCCGGCGCTGCCTGTGGCTGGATGTAAACCGACTCACCTGTTTGTCGATCGATGCGCGTCAGATTTCCCTGCTGCGATTGCGCGTAGACGATATCGGGGTTGCCCGGCTCAGTGGCTGGCTGATGTCCGTCTCCACCTAATAAGACGAACCAGTCCGCCGTACGAATGCCGCTTACGTTGTCTGTTCGCGAGGGCCCACCCTGGGTGTTGTTGTCCTGGGTACCGCCGTAAATATTGTAAAAAGGTTCCGCGTCGTCTAACGCCAGTTTGTAATATTGCGTTATCGGTAAATTCTCCATGTAACGCCACGTCGCACCGAGATCGAAACTTTCATAAACCCCCCCATCAGTGCCCATCATGATGTAATCGGGATCGGCCGGGTCAAACACAATCGCATGCATATCACCGTGCTGATTGGGGTGCTCCATGTACGAGAATGTCTTGCCGCCGTCCGTTGATTTCTGAACGGTCGGACCCACGAGATACAACCAATCGAAGTGATGCGGACTAGCAAAAATCTCTTGATAGTAGTGAGGACCCGTTCCGCCCCCCACCGCATCCGCACCTTTGGACCAGCTCGCACCCCGGTCATCTGAGCGCCAAACACCGCCTTCCCGCCGATTAAGCTCGATAGCGGCATAGACTACGTCAGAATCTTGTGGCGAGATTGTAAGGCCGATCTTTCCCATATTTCCTGTGGGAAGACCTGTTTTGAGACGCTGCCACGTCTCTCCACCGTCGGTTGACTTATGAACGCCGCTCTCGGGACCACCGCCCATATACGCGGCGACCGTTCGGTGATGCTGCCAAGTGGCAGCGTACAAAACATCTGGATTCGCAGGGTCAATGACCACGTCGGTGACGCCCGTCCACTCGCCTGCGCTTAAGACGTTGCGCCATGACTGCCCGCCATCATCGGTCTTATAGAGCCCTCTCTCGCCGCCGGGCGTCCACAGTGGACCTTGCACTGCCGCCCAGACAATATCTGAGTTCTGTGGATGCACGAGAATGGTCGAGATATGTTGCGACTCAGTTAAGCCCATATTGGTCCATGTTGAGCCGCCGTCATCGGAGCGGTAGATGCCATCACCAAAGCCTACGTGACGGCCTCCGACATCTTCACCGGTGCCCACCCACACCGTATTGGGATTAGACGGATCCACCGTCACGTTACCAATGGAATAGGAACTCTCAGCATCAAAAATGGGCGACCACGACACCCCAGCGTTTTTGGTCTTCCAAACGCCGCCTGAACCCACCGCTACGTACCAAACACTGGAGTCCTTAGGATCCCAGTCAATATCTGAAATCCTGCCAGACATAAAAGCGGGGCCAATGTTGCGCCACTTTAGACCACTGAAGTCCATTGAACTGTCGTTGTCAGCGAGTGCTGAGAGAGGCATTACTAAGGCTGCAACAAACGTCAAATAAAGCGCCCGAATCATGAGTGTGCTCCTACTTATTTTGAATTCGTGAGGTTAGCACTCCTTCACAGCGACTGGCACTCCCTGGGCGAGCCGCATCGCTGTTTTTCGCCACGCATTGCGCTCCAATCTAAGAATTTGACAAAGCGACCTGCGTTTTCATTCCCGAGCTGTTTTACTTGACAGGTTTGACCTTGCAACGCCCATATACTCATACCCTGCCTTTAAACCTCTCCATTTAAAGGTGGCATTCACCTTGTTCCACTTGCCGTAGGCGTTTTGGTTTGAATTAGACGGGAGATAGCCTTTGAGGCTGCTCTAAGTAATCGCTGTAGGTGCTGACTTTTGATGCGCACAAAGCGGCAGCGGTTGGCCCCTCGGAAAACCTCTTAAACAGGGACGAAAGACCTGAGGATCAAGTG
>NZIJ01000090.1 GCA_002689915.1 Halieaceae bacterium
AGCGCGTAACGCTTACAGGAGCGCCCATTACCGATGTGACAGCGCCCGTGCTTTGGGGCTCTGCGGGAACCATTGGTCAACACTCCTACTACCAATTGCTTCACCAAGGAAACCGCGCGTTTTCAGCCGATATTATTTTCCCGCTGACAAACGGCAACGTAGACCTCGACGCACACCGTAAGCTCGCGGCGAATGCGCTTGCCCAAAGCCGGGCGTTCCTTATTGGACGTACGCCACAAGAATCCAAAACCCTCGCGGCCGCTAAGGGCCTAGCGCCCGAATTGGCACCTCACTTCGAGATGTCGGGCAACCACCCGCACAGTACGATCGTGATGGAGTCGGTTACGCCAGCAACCCTTGGTGCACTGGTCGCAGCCTACGAGCACAAGACGTATTTTCTATCGGTTTTGATGGGACTTAATGCGTTTGATCAGTGGGGTGTTGAACTGGGCAAGGTCATTGGAAAGCAGATTCGCAGCACGCTGGAAACAGGTGAGGCTTTAGGCGAGCTCGACGCTTCCACGGCGACGCTCGCTACCGCATGGCGTGAGGCCAATACTGACAACTAAATCTTAAAGCCCAGGTGGCCCTGACGCCTAGTAATACTGCCCCAAACGAAAAAGCCCGGCCTATGCCGGGCTTTTTGTCTCAAAGGCGTCATCCGCTGAGTGTTCAACAACAGTGTCGGCTAACTCTCTCGCGAACGCAGCGAACCGTAATCTTCAGACGCGCTCAATTATGATCGCAGGCGCCATACCGCCGGCAGCACACATGGTGATCAGGGCGTAACGGCCACCTTGTCGCTCGAGTTCGTCGAGCGCCGTACCAACCAAAATTGAACCGGTCGCACCGATGGGGTGACCAAGCGCCATAGCACCACCGTTGATATTGACCTTCTCGCGGTCCAAGCCGAGGCGACGGATAAAGCGCTCTGCAACCACAGAAAACGCCTCATTAATCTCCCAAACGTCGATATCGTCTTTTGTGAGACCTGCTTTCATCAACACTTTTTCTGCAGCTGGTACAGGTGCGTTGAGCATCAGCGTTGGGCAATCACCCATGTTGGCAGTCGCGACAATACGCGCACGCGGTGTCATACCGGTTTTTTCCATATAGGACTCAGAGGCGAGTAATAGCGCAGCTGCACCGTCCACAACACCCGACGAGTTACCGGCGTGGTGGATATGGTTGAACTCGGTAATTTCCGGGTACTTCTGAAGAATGAGCGCACCGTAAGTGGTGCCCTGCTCGTCAACCGGCACATCGCGCACCACGCTGAACACAGTCTTTAACTCGGAGAGCCCTTCTTTCGTTGTCTGCGGACGGGGAAACTCCTCGTGATCGAGCGCCACCGAGCCGTCAGGATTCTTCACGGTGATGAGCGACTTATCGAAACGCCCCTCAGATATGGCTCTTGCTGCGCGCGCCTGACTTACCAGTGCAAGATCATCAACCGCATCGCGATCAATGCCCTCAAGCGTTGCGATCGCATCGGCACAAACGCCTTGCTGCGACTGCGGGTGCATGGCGCGAAGGTGAAGGTTTCCCGAGTCAATCATGGGAGGCGCGCTAGGGTCGCCAATCTGTGAGTGGTAGCTCATCATCTCAGTACCACCGGCAACGACGAGGTCTTCCATCCCCGACATCACTTGCGCCGCAGCTAAGTTGACGGTGGTGATGCCCGAGCCACAAAAGCGATCCAAGGTGACGCCCGAAGATCGGACGTCGTAACCTGCGTTGAGAGCCGCCATACGTCCAAGGTCGCCGCCTTGCTTTCCACTTTGCGAGGAGGTGCCCCAAATGATGTCATCAACCTCACCCGTATTAAGATTATTGCGCTCAGCAAGCGCCGCAAGGACAGTTGATCCAAGGTACGAGGGGTGAAGGTGTGCAAGCGCGCCCTTCCCGACTTTTCCAATTCCGCGCGGTGTGCGGCAAGCGTCTACGATATATGCATGACCCATGATGATTCTCCCAGTGGTGAGTGATTCAGGCACCAAATGCCTTTTTATGTCGATAGTTACGTTCGTTTTTATATTTGCTGAGTGCTAAGGCGTGCGCGCACGGCCCTCGATGGCGAAGCTCTCTCAATGCTTGTGCAACGCTAATCGCAGCGACTATTTCGGTCAAGTGCGAGTTCGGTCAAGTGCGAGTTCGGTCAAGTGCAGGCTCGGTTAAGAAAAAGCATGGTCAAGCGCAAGCCGCTTCGATCTGTTCACATTGGCTGTCGGTCAGCCGAGGGATGCGCTCCGCCTCGACGCACTCACTTAACTCCTCGCGATTTTTAACCCCTAGAATCACCGAACTTGGCCCCTCGATGGAAAGCGCGTATCGATGCGCCAACCTCGCAGGCGTCTCCCCCCACTCGGAAGCGAGTTGTCGAAACCCACCGGCCCGATCGAAATCACGCCGATCAGCATCATCATCGGGCAGTTCGCGATCCATGGCCGAGGTCAGCGCGCCTGCTTGAACGGCACGAATGGCGAGTGTGGGCACATGGTGCTGTTTGCACGCCTCCAATATTTTTCGGCCATCGAAGGTCTCAGTGGTGTAGGCAATATTACCCGCGGAGTTGAGCGGATTAACCACACATTGCACGGCGCTGGGTGGCGTGTCACTGGCGATCACAGCTTCCAGAGCGGACTCCTGCCCCAAAGCGAATCCCCAGCCGCCAATTTTTCCTTCCTTTTTTAGCCGCTCAAAAGCGGGAATCACTGACTCAAAGAAATAGCTTCGTGGCGTCGCCAATCGATCACGATGCTCATCAAGTTGATAAAGCACGTGTCCGTCTTCAATCAACTGCGAGTGCAAGAAAAAGAGATCCGCGCGTTCGATTCCCATCGTCGCAAGTGATCGTGTGAGCGACGCGTTCAGTTTGTCGTAAGTAATGGCGTGGTCGACGTGGCCCAATCGGTATTTCGTTGTGAAGTGAAACTTCGACGTATCCGTACCTTTAAAGGCCTCACCAATCACCCTCTCGGCCTCACCGCGGCCATACATAGGCGCCATATCAAAATGCGTGATACCGCAATCAACAGCCATACGGGCAGTCGCAACCGCTTCTTCTCGCGATGTTTGACCCCAAATTTGCCCCAGGCCCCCGCCGCCAAGGGTCAAAGCACTCACGGCGCCAAAAGGCTTAAACGGTCTCATTTCCATAACAGGCGTCTCTCCACAAAAAGCTGGGCTTTAACTTCTCAAGACACCCTAGGTGGGTAACAACCGCACGTCAATTTACGCACGGTTTTGGGACCTGCCAGTTTAAATAATGATTTCTGTAATGAAGTCTGTGGGCGATCCAACTCACAAGGGCGGGTGAGACAACCCACCCGGGATCCCTGAGGTACTCTGCTGTCTCAAACGCTATGCGGCGTCGATGATCGCCAACAGCTCCTGAGTTTTGGAGCGCATCAGGGCTTCATCACCTCGGCTCTCTACATTGAGACGAACGACGGGCTCGGTATTCGACATGCGCAAATTGAAACGCCAGTCGTCATAGCTGAGGCTCAATCCATCCATGTGCTCAATGGTCTTAGCTCCCTGCGCATATAAACCCTCGACCTGGGCTATCAGCGCCTGCGCATCCGAAACCGTGCGGTTGATTTCACCCGAGCACGGGAACGCCTTCGTACGTTCCTCCACTAGGGATGCAAGCGTTTTGCCCGTTGTCGACATAATTTCGGCCACGAGTAACCATGGGATCATGCCGCTGTCGCAGTAGGCAAAATCACGGAAATAGTGGTGGGCGCTCATCTCACCGCCGTAAACTGCATCGACTCGACGCATGGTTTCCTTGATAAAGGCATGGCCCGTTTTACTTTGCTGCGCCGAGCCACCCACCGACTGCGCAACATCAATCGTATTCCAAGTAAGCCTCGGGTCGTGCACCACGATTTGATCGTGACCTTTTGCTAGGAAGGCAGATGCGAGGAGTCCAACAACGTAATAGCCCTCGATAAATTCCCCGGTATCGTCGTAAAAAAAGCAGCGATCGAAATCACCGTCCCAGGCAATACCGAGATCCGCGCCTGACTCACGAACTAACGCCGCCGACGCAACACGATTTTCCTCAAGCATGGGGTTGGGTACGCCATTGGGGAAATGACCATCGGCCTCGTGGTGAAGCTTTATAAACTCAAAGGGTAAATGAGGCTCGAGTAAATCCACCACGCGACCTGCGCCACCGTTGCCGGCCGTGCAAACAATTTTAAGTGGCTTAAGCGCGGTTAGGTCCACATAACCGAGAAGGTGATCAACGTATGCCACGCTGGTATCGACAGACTCATAGCCTCCCCTTGTGGGCGCGGATACAAAATCGTCCGCTTCTGCCTTAGCCTGAATCTCCTTTAACCCAGAGTCACCTGAGATAGGTTTTGACTCTGCACGGACAAATTTCATGCCGTTATAGTCTTTCGGGTTGTGACTGGCCGTCACGCAGATACCACCACCGACCTTCAAGTGAGAGGTTGCGAAGTAAATTTCCTCGGTACCGCACTGGCCGATATCGACAACATCCACGCCTTGCTCACGCAATCCGTCGACCAGCGCCGCCTTGATGGACTCGGAAGTCAGACGAATATCATGCCCGACAACAACCGTGCCCGGATTGATAACCTCTGCATACCCTCGCCCTATACGCCGCGCTATATCCTCGTTTAGCTCATCGGGGATGCGGCCACGTACATCATAGGACTTAAAACAGCGGATCGGTTCAGACACAGGTAATTTCCTTAAAGGTCGTAATAGATGTTTTCGTAGACGAAGTTCGTCGCTTCGACAAAGCCTGGGACACTGCCGCAATCAAAGCGCCGCCCCTTAAACTTGTAGGCGATAACACAGCCGTTTTGCGCCTGCGTCTGAAGCGCATCCGTAATTTGCACCTCACCATTGCGCCCGGGCGGTGTATTACGAATGATGTCGAAAATGTCGGGCGTGAGTATATAACGCCCAATGACGGCTAAATTAGAGGGCGCGTCCTCTGCAGCCGGTTTTTCGACCATTTTATCGACTCGGTACAAACCATCGCCCATTGCTTCACCCGCAATGACACCGTAGGCACTTATTTGGTCCTCCGGCACTTCCATAACGGCCACAATCGAGCAGCGGAACTGGTTATAAAGCTCAGACATCTGCTGCAGGACACCCGCACCCTCTTGGTTCATGCAAAGGTCATCGGCCAACAGTACGCCGAACGCCTGATCACCAATCAGCGGTTCACCGGTGAGGATGGCATGCCCCAAGCCCTTCATCTCACGCTGGCGGACCATCGTAAAAATGCCTTGGTCAATAACACCGCGGATACCCTGGAGATATTTCTCCTTAGACGTGCCGGAAATCTGATGCTCAAGCTCGTAGGAGATATCGAAATGATCGGCAATAGCACGCTTGCCGCGTCCCGTTACGAAGGCACAGTTATTCATCCCCGCCGCCAGCGCTTCTTCAACGCCGTACTGCAACAACGGTTTGTTAACGATGGGCAGCATTTCTTTCGCCGTACTTTTTGTTGCCGGCAGGAATCGCGTCCCATAACCCGCAACGGGGAATAAACACTTTTCAATCATTTTTGGTCCTCTTTATGTCCCAATTTATGGCCTCTTGGCCCATTCAATCTTGCTGTTTTTCGGTCAACAATTGTTAGTCTCGAGAGCGTCCGTAGATGTCTTCGAAGCGCACAATATCGTCTTCACCGAGATAGCTACCCGACTGAACTTCTATGAGTTCTAGCGGATCTTGAGTGGGATTACTAAGTCGATGTTTGGCGCCGATAGGGATATACGTAGACTGGTCCTCAGTCAGGATCATGGTTTCGTCGCCATTTACCACCTCCGCAGTCCCGCGAACCACGACCCAATGTTCCGCCCGGTGCTGATGCTTTTGCAGCGATAGGCGCCCACCAGGCTTAACGACAATGCGCTTTACCTGAAACCCGTCACCAGAAACCAATAACTCATAGGAGCCCCAAGGACGAAACACTTGGTGATGCGTCTGCGCCTCAGCTCGATTTTCAGACTGTAGCGCTGCGACGATATGCTTAACGTCCTGCACAGAATGCCTATCAGCCACCATGACAGCATCCGCTGTCTCAACCACGACCAAGTCTTTGACGCCGCTCGTCGTGACCAATCGTGACTGACTGCGAACGTAGCTGTTCACTGTATTATCGAGCACCACATCGCCCTCGGTCACGTTGCCAAACGCATCCTTTAATCCGGTCTCCCAGAGGGCAGACCAGGCACCAATATCACTCCAGTCACAGTCAAGCGAGATGACCGCACCCTCGGTGGTGTGCTCCATCACCGCATAATCGATACTGTCCGCCGGGCTCTTTGCAAACATATCCGCATTTGGGCGCACAAAGTCTAGGTCACGCTCAGCCGCTTCCATGGCATCACTGCACGCTTTGGCCATTTCAGGCTGGCTCGATGTCAGTGCCTTTAAATAGGTACTCGCCGAAAACATGAACATGCCGCTGTTCCAAACATAATCGCCAGAGGCGACATAACCCTTGGCTGTCTCAAAATCGGGCTTTTCAACGAAGCGCTCGAGGACCGCGGCGCGCTCTGAAATGGACTCGCCACGTTTAATGTAGCCGTAGCCGGTTTCGGGCCGCGAGGGAATCAAACCAAACGTCACTAGTTTGTCGTTGGTCGCCACCTCAACAGCAGTCCTTACCGCCTCCTTTAAATCATCGGGCTGTCCAATGAAATGATCGGCAGGTAACACAAGAAGGAGTGATTCTTGCTCGGTTAGGGTCGCCGCGTGCGCAGCCAAGGCTATCGCGGGTGCCGTATTTTTACCCTCGGGCTCCAATATGATCGTTGCTCTCTTTACACCCAGTTGACGCAACTGCTCAGCCACCAAAAAACGATGCTCATCGTTACAAACCACAATAGGCTGCGTTTGCTGGAGGCCTTCGAGACGCGCTAGCGTTTGCTGGAGCATCGATTGATCGCCCATCAGATTGAGATATTGCTTGGGGCGACCCTTACGGGAGACTGGCCAAAGTCGGCTGCCTACACCCCCACAGAGTAAAACGGGTGTGATGGGTCTCATAAACTCCTCAGATACGGTTCACGCGGATGTTTGCACGGAGCATACGACGTCTAGCACGCAGACTCTACGTGACAAATTTGTCAGAGCGACTGACTCGTACCGCATCGTAAGTTTTTTTTTACTGCAAGGTTTCAATTGTGACATCCTCCACTTCGCGCTTTGAAAGCAAGTGCAAGTCACAAGCCAGCGAGGTACCCTACGCGCATGACAGAAGAATTTGTATTTACCCCCCAAAATGCCTACGCCAAAGACGAACTTGTCGCCTGCGGCATGGGTGACCTATTCGGACCCGGCAACGCCAAGTTACCGATTGATAACATGTTGATGCTCGATCGCATCACTGAAATCAACAGCGACGGTGGCAAAGCAGGTAAGGGCATAATCCTGGCGGAGCTCGACATACATAAGGACCTTTGGTTCTTCGACTGTCACTTCCCCGGTGATCCCGTCATGCCAGGCTGCCTTGGGCTCGATGCTATGTGGCAGCTCGTGGGTTTTTTCTTGGGCTGGCGCGGCAACCCAGGGCGCGGACGTGCACTGGGCTCAGGGGAAGTGAAATTCACGGGGCAAATCCTGCCCAGTAGTAAGTTGGTCACCTACAAAATTGAGATGAAACGCGTCATCGAACGGAAATTAGTCATGGGAATCGCCGATGGCTCTGTCTCTGTTGATGGCCGAGAGATTTACACCGCGACCGACCTACGTGTCGGCTTGTTCCAATCCACGGAAAATTTCTAATGACAAAACGTGTTGTCGTTACCGGCTTAGGCATCGTCTCAAGTCTGGGTAACAATGCAGAAGAGGTAACGTCCTCACTTAAACAAGGTAAATCCGGTATCAGTCATAATCCGGCGCAAGAAGAGATTGGCATGCGCTCTTGGGTTTCTGGCCAGCCCAACATTGACCTTGCAGAACATATCGATCGAAAGCAGTGGCGCTTCATGGGCGACGCTGCGGGTTATGCGTTTTTGAGCATGGAACAGGCGATAGCAGACTCAGGGCTAGCACCAGAACAGGTGTCCAACGTGCGGACCGGCATCATTGCGGGCTCTGGTGGCGCATCGAGCGCTAGCCAAGTTGAGGCCGCTGATATACTGCGCGATCGTGGGTTGCGTCGGGTGGGCCCCTACCGCGTTACCCAAACCATGGGCAGTACCGTTTCCGCGTGCTTAGCCACACCCTTTCAGATTAAGGGCGTGAACTACTCAATATCATCAGCCTGCTCTACCAGTGCACATTGTATTGGTAACGCCATGGAACAGATACAACTTGGTAAGCAGGATGTCGTGTTTGCCGGTGGGGGTGAGGAGCTTGACTGGTCACTCAGCTGCTTATTCGATGCCATGGGTGCGTTGTCGACAAAATACAACGAAACCCCTGAGCGTGCGTCGCGTGCATACGATGCGGACCGTGACGGGTTTGTGATTGCAGGCGGGGGCGGCATGTTGGTGCTTGAGTCACTCGAACACGCGCAAGCCCGCGGTGCCAAAATATACGCGGAAGTCGTGGGCTATGGCGCCACGTCAGATGGCCACGATATGGTCGCTCCCTCGGGTGAAGGCGCGGTGAGATGCATGCAACAAGCAATGGCAACCGTTGAAGGTGATATCGACTACATCAACGCCCACGGAACGAGCACCCCTGCGGGCGATATTCAGGAGCTCAAAGCGGTCCGGGAAGTCTTCGGTGACAGCACACCCGCCATTGCCTCTACTAAGTCGCTATCGGGACATTCGTTGGGGGCAGCCGGTGTACAAGAAGCCATCTACTCGCTCTTGATGATGGAAAATGACTTCATCGCCGCCTCAGCAAACGTCGAAACGCTCGACGAGGGTGCCGAGGGTATGGACGTGGTGACCGGTGCAAGAGAAGGGGTTACGCTCAACCGCGTTATGTCGAATAGCTTTGGCTTTGGTGGCACCAACGCAACGCTCATATTCCAGCGCTTCGAAGGCTGAGGCCCGTTACTTCGCGCTAGCCTCGCGTTATCAACCAATAAAAACGCCCTCGAATGAGGGCGTTTCGCGTTTTGCAGCCTTCGAATGTTCTAGCCAAATAAGTCAGCTCAGCACAAGGCGCACTCGCCCCTGTTAGCTCTCACCCTTTAGTACCTTCACGAAATTGCAAGGGCGATGGTCGATATCGAGCTGATCTCTAATGAGACCATTCCACGCCGTTTTACAGGCACCGGTTGATCCGGGCATACAAAAAATAGCCGTGCGATTCGCAAGGCCTGCGAGCGCGCGAGATTGAACCGTCGAGGACCCAATTTCCTCGAAACTTAAGGCCCGAAAAACCTCACCAAAACCCTCGATGGTTTTATCAAACAACGGCAGTACGGCCTCTGGAGTCGAATCACGCCCTGAAAAACCTGTGCCTCCGGTAACGAGGACTGAATGCATGTCGGGATCAGCTATCCATGCTGAAAGAACCGCCCTTATGCGATAAATATCATCGATTACGATGGTGCGATCAGCGAGGTTGTGACCCGCTTCAAGCAGTGCGTCTTCTAAAAATTGACCTGATGTGTCGGTGTCGCGGGTTCGCGTATCGCTGACGGTCAAAACAGCTACGTTTAATGTGCCACTCATGTTTTCTCGATGACTCCCTCACCTGAAACGTACAATTCTAGATAACGCGTCACAGCTCGATCAACAAAGTTGCGCCATGGTAACTGCTGGATACCAAACTCGCGTCGGATTTTGCTGCAATCGAGCGTGTAGTTAACCATAGGCTGAGTCTCGTCCGTTAAATCCTCGAGTAGGTCTCGAGCATCCACGAAAGGCTGGTACTGCGAGGCACAAGCCATAGTGGCCTCGGCAAAGTCGAGATAACCGGTCTCCCCCAAACTGCAGTAATGAAATACGCCATGTCGGGGCGCACCGGCACTCATCTGGTCAAGTATGGCCATGCAAACACGAGCGACCTCGCCTACGTGCACTGGATTACCTTGTAATCTGTCTGACACTTGAACGCCCTGTCCACGACGCAACGTATCGAGCGCCGTGCAGAGCGCATTCGGCCGTCGCCCAGCAAAGAGACGTCCCAAGCGCAAGATTAAAACGTCTTCTAGGTGGGAGGTCAGTGTTTCCTCAACTTCGAGCAGCGCACGACCAACCCCCGATTCAACATCGGGCGTGTCTTTTTCAAGGTAGGGCCGCGTCATGGTCCCGGAGAACACAAAGGCACTCGATAAGTATAAATAGCTCGCTCCGACGCGCTCGCAGGCCTGGGCTAGCCACGCACTTCGCTGGACATCGCGCTGCCCTATGCGATCGGAGGAATCGATCTGCGTTACAATCCGCGTATCGAGTACAACATCAGGCGCGGCGTCTCTGATAAGCCTGCGAACCTGACGCTCTCTACCCCACCGCGTTTTATCGAGACTGACACCGAGTAGCTCATGCCGCCGCAACGGATTGGCAAACGCACTCAGGGAATAGCCCACAGGCGTGTCATTACCCAGAACGAGCACGCGCATGCTATTAAGCCACCTTAGCTACAGTCTTGGTGAGGGCCCACATTCATTTAGAACGGAATATCGTCCTCTGGGAAGTCTGCCGGCTGAGATGTTGGCGCGGGCGCCGCATAGTTGTCCGCAGGCGCGGCCTGAGCCATGGGCGCAGGACTGGGCGCATAGCCACCACCATCCTGAGACATATTTCGACTGTCGAGCATCTGCATCTCGTTGCAAACGATTTCAGTGGTATAGCGGTCCTGGCCAGACTGATCCTGCCATTTGCGCGTACGCAGCGAACCTTCGACGTAGACTTTTGAGCCTTTTCGCAGATATTCCGACGCAATCTCCGCTAGGCGATTAAAGAACACAACACGGTGCCACTCAGTACGCTCTTGCATTTGTCCGGTGTTCTTATCTTTCCAAGACTCCGATGTGGCAATACTAATATTAGTCACGCCGCCACCCGAGGGTAGAACACGGTGCTCGGGCTCTTGTCCCAAATTACCCACCAAGATGACTTTGTTTATTCCGCGACTGGCCATTTCTTTCTCCTTCAGGCTCTCTCAGGCTCGTATCGAATGCAGACAGGGTTTTCCAACTACCTAACCCAAGCCTGTGCCCGCGACCCCACTCAACTTGAACACACTATAACAACCAAGCGATGTCTAAGGGAGATCTCAAGCGTTCTTTATGCAACTTCAACTGCATCAGGTGACGTCAGATGCGACAGGCTTAACAGAGCCGCCCAGGCGACAGTCAGAGCGGCCATACCAGCCCAGACACCAACCGCCCCTACTGAACCCAATAGCGCTCCACCCAAGATACCGCCGAAGAAAACACCGATAAACTGCGATGAGGCAAAAACCCCCATCGCGGTGCCGCGCGCACTCTCGGGTGCATAAATCGAGGCCAGCGACGGCAACATTGCCTCAAGGGCCGTAAAACCTGTGAAAAAGAAACAAAGCCCTATAAGCGTCGGCGCCCATTGCCCAGCCGATAAAAGTGCCAAACCAATAAACAAAACACCGAGGCTGCGCAGGAGATTTGTCATCGGCCTCGTCATGTATCGCCGACCTTGGACTAACCAATAGATACCGGGAACCGAACATAAGAGCGCACCCAAATAAACAAAGGCGTGTTGTTCCAACGCAATACCTGCTTCGACTTCAAGACTTGTCGGCACAACAACAAACACGGCCATAAGGGTGAGGTGTAAAAAGAAAATACTCAGATACATCACATTGAGCGATCGAATGCTCAGCACTTGAGCGAGTCGCGACCGCTGAAATCCGGACCCAGAACTCAGCTCTTCGCGAGAGAACCGTTGAGGCTTGGGTAAAAACGCGACCACGACCATCCCCAGCAGCGCAAGCATAGCGGTAGCGGCAAACACCGCCTGCAAACCACCGAAACTGGCTAAAGCCGGCCCTAAAACGAGCGCAATACCGAATGCGATAGCAATGCTGCCACCGATAATGGCACTGGCTTTTGCGCGTTGCTCTGCACGTGTGTAATCCGCAACCAGTGCCATTGTGGCGGAAGCTATGGCGCCAGCACCCTGCAAAAAGCGCCCCAGAACAACGCCCCAGATGCTGGTCGACAGCGCGGCAACCACGCTCCCCAGCACAAGCATTGCGAGCCCAAGAATGATAACGACTCTGCGATCCACTCGATCAGACAACCAGCCCATGGGAATTTGTAGGCTCGCCTGTGTCAGCCCGTAAGCACCGACAGCAAGCCCTAGCAAAAAAGGTGTCGCACCGGCCAGATCAGCGCTGTAAATCGCAATCAATGGGAGGACCATGAACAATCCCAGCATGCGCACTACGTAGAGGGTCGCCAGCATTGAAACGGCACGCGCTTCACTTGAGGAAAAGGACGTCACGAATATCAACCTTGAGTAAAAACGTAGAGTATCACGATCGCGACAAATCGCATGATCCAGAGTCTGGGTCCACTCGATACGCGTATACTATGCGGTTTGCCCGATTCATCGAGCGGCAACTGAGAGTCGTCGCCCTTGGCGAGCAACACGACTGTCAAAGCCATCAACGACAGTATAGAGAGCCCAGAAGTATGGACACCATTCAGGTTCGCGGCGCGCGTACCCACAACCTCAAAAACATCGACCTCGATATACCCCGCGATAAATTGGTAGTGATTACAGGGCTCTCAGGTTCAGGTAAGTCGTCCTTGGCATTCGACACCCTCTATGCAGAGGGCCAGCGCCGTTACGTCGAGTCATTATCGACGTACGCTCGGCAGTTCCTTTCGATGATGGAGAAGCCTGATATTGATCATATCGAAGGTTTNTCACCCGCCATTTCGATCGAACAAAANTCAACCTCCCATAACCCGCGCTCNACGGTGGGNACCATTACCGAAATTTATGACTATCTGCGCCTGCTCTTTGCACGCGTTGGAGACCCCCGNTGCCCAACACACGGCATTTCGCTCAAAGCNCAAACGGTCACTCAAATGGTCGACACCGTTATGGCNATGCCGACCGGTGAGCGACTTATGTTACTAGCNCCGTTAGTGCGTGATAGGAAAGGTGAGCACTTACATGTCTTNGAACAGGCCAGAGCAGCGGGCTTCATCCGGGTNCGTGTTGACGGAATAGTTTGTGACCTTGACGATGTCCCCGCGCTCGACAAGAAGAAGAAGCACCGGATTGATGTNGTCGTTGACCGCTTTAAAGTAAGAGAGGATCTCGCGCTNCGCCTNGCAGAATCCTTTGAGACCGCGCTTGAACTCACCGACGGTCTCGCAAGCGTCGCCCCNATGGACGGCGANGNAAAAGAGACGCTTTTTTCAGCACGCTATTCCTGTCCNCANTGTGGNCACTCCATCGATGAGTTAGAACCCAAGCTTTTCTCGTTCAACAACCCCGCAGGCGCCTGTGAAAGTTGCGANGGNTTGGGCGTNACCCANTTTTTTGACGAGGCNCGTGTNGTCGCCCACCCNGAAGCGAGCCTCGCAGCGGGCGCAATCCGCGGTTGGGATCGCCGCAACGTATACTANTTTCATCTCTTGACCTCGCTCGCNAAGCACTACGGTTTTGATATTGATCAACCTTATGANGCGCTAGCACCNGAGCACCGAGATATTCTCCTGCACGGNAGTCGNGGTGANGANCTCGAGTTCGCGTACATCAATGATCGTGGNTCCGTGTTCAAACGNCGGCACGCATTCGAGGGNATTCTNCCNAATATGGANCGCCGCTANCGTGACACTGAATCCTCAGGTGTCCGAGAGGAGCTTTCGAAATACGTTTCNACCGCCNCATGCAAGGCGTGCCANGGCACCCGNTTGTGTGCCGATGCACGCAGTGTNTTCGTGGACGAGAGAACATTACCTAGCATTACTGAGTTACCCGTGGGTGAGGCNTACGCTTATTTCGAGGCGCTCGAAATGGAAGGCCGGCAAGGNGAGATCGCCGATAAAATCCTAAAGGAACTNCGCGCTCGCTATCAGTTTTTGGTTGATGTGGGTCTNAATTATCTAACGCTNAACNGGAGCGCNGAAACNCTCTCAGGAGGAGANGCGCAGCGTATTCGCCTCGCNTCNCAAATAGGCGCAGGCNTNGTGGGCGTTATGTATATTCTCGANGAGCCNTCTATCGGTCTGCACCAGCGCGACAACGAACGTCTGCTGCGAACACTNANGCACCTTCGGGATATAGGCAACACGGTCTTNGTCGTAGANCACGATGAAGACGCCATTCGCGCTGCNGACCATGTCATTGATATNGGTCCGGGTGCNGGCGTNCANGGNGGNNAGGTCGTNGCNCANGGCCCNATGCAATCGATCATGGATANCAAGGACTCACTGACCGGTGACTACCTCTCGGGGCGACGNGAAATNACCGTGCCNAAGAAACGTCGAANAGCTGATNAAACAAAAGAGCTGGTAATCGAGGGNGCAACNGGAAATAACCTNCGCNATGTNACGCTTAGCCTNCCCGTGGGNCTACTTACCTGCGTCACAGGTGTATCGGGTTCTGGAAAGTCGACCTTGATCAANGGCACGCTGTATCCGCTTGCGGCAACNGAGCTCAACGGCGCCACAACNTTGCGNGCAGCGCCCCANGACGAATGCAAGGGACTTGAGCAATTCGATAAGTGTATCGATATCGACCAGTCGCCGATTGGCCGGACACCTCGGTCAAACCCGGCGACCTANACAGGCATTTTCACCCCCGTACGAGAGCTGTTTGCGGGCACACAGGAAGCGCGTTCGCGTGGCTANAAGCCCGGCCGATTTAGCTTCAATGTGAGAGGAGGACGCTGNGAGGCCTGCCAAGGNGATGGNGTNACCAAAGTGGAAATGCACTTCTTGCCNGATNTCTACGTTCCCTGNGATGTCTGCAAAGGNAAGCGCTACAACCGNGAAACNCTCGAGATTAAGTACAANGGNCGAAANATCGCTGAAGTGCTCGATATGACCATTGAAGACGCACTCGAATTCTTCGAGCCCGTACCGTCNATTCATCGAAAGCTTCAGACGCTTATGGACGTCGGTCTTAGCTATGTANGACTNGGACAAGCGGCAACCACGCTCTCCGGCGGCGAGGCNCAACGTGTCAAGCTGTCACGCGAGCTGTCAAAGCGNGATACGGGCAGTACNCTCTACATTTTAGATGAACCCACCACGGGACTGCANTTTGAGGACATAAGACAGCTCCTCGACGTGTTGCANCGNCTGAGNGANGGCGGCAATACCGTGGTAATCATCGAGCACAANCTTGATGTCATTAAAACCGCAGACTGGATTGTNGATCTCGGCCCAGAGGGTGGATCAGGTGGTGGTGAAATTATTGCGACNGGAANACCNGAAGATGTCGCNAAAAACAAAAAGTCNCACACGGGGCGATTCCTCTTACCACTACTGAGCTAAGGCGCCTCTGTAANTTGGGCGGANTCTTAGTACTTTTTGTACGCGTCAGATACACACTTCACTGAGGAGTGAGTGACAGACGGGCTTTACATTGAAAGCCGTCCGCGTGAGTGAGTAAAACCCAGGCTCGCTTCCAGGAATCAGGCTGACGTTACAGGCAGAAACGCGAGACAAAAAAAAGCCCGGCTAATGCCGGGCTTTTTACATTCAGCCGCTCTTAGAAGCGCATACCTATAGACAGACCATAAGTACGTGGCTCTAGGATGAACTGGTTTGTGAACAGGCTTGATACTGATGAAGTCAAGTAACCACCTGTGATGTTGTCATCATCCAAAATGTTACGAACCCAAACTTCTGCATACCAGTCCTCACCCATCAGGCGAGCATTAGCATTCCACATACCCCAATCTTCGATCTCGGTACCGGGACTGTTGAAGTTCGTGGTGTACATCTTGTCCTGCCAGAAGTAGTTGGTTTGCATGGCCAAAGGCATGCCCGCCATCTCTGAACGGTAGATCAAACCAATGTTGTAGTTGAACTCTGGCGTCAGTGCGATCTGATTACCCTTCAGGCTCTGACGATACCCGGCACAAGGGAATGGCGCAGGCTGGTCACAACGACTGTAGTCGACCGGTACTGTATTACCACTTGCATCTACATAAGGAGTGATGAAATTCACACCGTTGACACTGGTAACACCTTCAGTCGTACCGCGCGCATTCGGGTTAGCTGTATCAACGGTATCGTACTCACCGATCTCAGCATTCACCCAACCAAAGTTTGCAGTGACCTCAAGGTTCTCGGTCGCTGCCCAGCGGAACTCACCTTCTACACCCGTGATTTCAGCGTCAGAGTTTTGGTTCAGTGAAGTCACCGAAACAATCTTAGACTGCTGCATATCTTTGTAGTCATAGTAGAAGAAGGCACCGTTGAACTGTGCTGCACCGTCCATGAACGTGGTCTTTAAGCCCAACTCGAAGGCATCAACGAATTCGGGGGCAAAGCCCAAGTTAGCGGGATCACCACCGGCTGCAGGGTCTGCCAGATCATCGTCAACCGAGATAGGGTTTACACCACCCGACTTGAAGCTAGAAGACAGTGTTCCGTAAACAAGAGTATCTTCACCCATGTTGTACGTCGCGTTGAACTTCCAAGTGAACTCGTCCTGATCGTACTCTGGGAAGCCGTAAGCGTTGTTCACAGAGTCAAGTGGAGGAAGATCAGCAAACGTTACGTAAATCGTACGCTGCTTACTCTTCTTGGTCTCATCTGAGTAACGAGCGCCGAAGGTCAGACGAAGGTCTTGGTTCACATCCCAGTACAACTCACCAAAGATCGCTTTCGCGTCTAACTCATAACGACGTGTGTCGTTCTCATAACCCCACATGTGTGGGTTGACTTCGTCATGTGGGTTAGCAAGGTTCGCAGGCGCAGGGAATACAGCCGGGTTGATCGGCAAAATCTGACCTGGGAGCGAAAGACCCGCGTTACGAACGACATAACGGTTACGTGACTCATAGTCGAGCATCATGCCGCCCAACAAGAAGTTCAAGTTACCGTCGTAGTTCGACTGGATGCGGAACTCATGCGACCAGCCCTCATTGCTACCGTAAGACTCATCAGCACCAAACTGCGTTGAGGTATTGATCACTGTACCGTCAGGCATCAACACAGGAATACCTGCGCCATAACCGCCGAGTAGGGCACTGTTACCCGCCCAAAGAGCCGCACCGGATCCTGGAACACTCTCGACCATGAACGGTGCAAGGGCTGCAAGACCTGTCGCAGCACCCAAGGTGCCGGCGTCAGTTTGTCCCGCAATACCACAAGCCGCCGCCGGAACACCCGCGAGCCCACAAAGCAGAGCCTGGTACTCGCCGCCAGAAAGCGCCGTCGCGTTACCCAGATCTACTAGTGAATCAAGCGCTGGTTGGAAGTTACCTGTAGCGACGCCCTTCTCGTAATCTTCCGTAGAAGAGAAGAAGGTATCAGTGAAGCCCGTCGACCAGTTAAAGCTCAAATCACCCGCATCGTGAGAGATCTGTAACTGGAACATCTCCTCCTCTGCCTTGTAAGTTGGCTCGTAATCCATGTTTACAACACGACGATCATCAGGGTTGTTATCGGACAGGAAGGTTCCGGGGAAGTTTGTGACACCCGACGCCGCGTTGGCGCCCAGCGCTAGGTTAGCTGGATTACCAATACCCAGCTGTGCAGCTTGCGCAAGAATACCTTGAACCCCGGTGTTTATGCCGCTAATACTCGCTAGCAACGAGTCAGCGATACCACCGCCGTTCGCTGTGTTGTAAGTCGGATTACCGGGCAAACAACCGAGGATTGCGTCGGGATCGCGGTTACACGCCTGCTTTTGCGAACGCATACGTGAGTCGTCTTCCTCGAACTTGCTATACATGAAGTTCACTTGCGTGTCGTCGCCCGCATCCCATGTCAATGAGAGTCGTCCGGACCAGAGGCTACGGTCATCGACGTCGTTACCGGTGAATTCGTTCTCTGTGAAACCATCACGCTCAAGTGACATGCCTGCGATACGCAAAGCCAGTGTGTCGCTCAAAGGTGAGTTTACGTGGAAACGCGCCTGAGTCGCACCGTAGTTACCTACCGTTCCGTCGAGACTTGCGCTGAACTCGGAGGGGTCTGCTTTTGCGGTAATTACGTTAATAACACCACCTGTGGTGTTACGACCATACAGCGTACCCTGAGGACCACGCAGCGTTTCTACCCGCTCAGTATCGAGGAACTGCGTCTCAAAAATTCGTGTCGCGACTTGGTAGATTCCGTTTACGTGAATGCCCACGCCCGTATCACCAAAAGTGCCCACAGCACCTGAACCGATACCACGAATACGAATATCTTGGCTGGTAAAGTTACCCTTTGTGATATTTAGGTTTGGTACTGAAAACTGCATCGCTGATGCGTCGTTGATTAACTGCGCATCGAGCTGATCCTGCGTAAACGCCGAAACCGCGATGGGAGTGTCTTGGATGGATGCTTCGACCTTCGCCGCTGTTACGACAACTTCTTCGAGTTGCTGCGCCTGCGATAAGCTAGTCAGCGACAATGAGCAAGCTGCAACCGCTAGTGCCAACTTGTTTGCGTGAGACTTCATACGCTCTCCTTTGGTTTTGAATACGACGAACCTATGCTTGGCGCGACGTTTATTTATTAGACTTATTCATAGCCAGCATAAACACCGGCTATCACACACTAAGCTATTACGCTTTGATTGTATTGACAACCCCTGAATTGAGGCAATTTGGACAACATTTTACGCATGATGCAAAACCAGAGTGAGAGATATAAGCTTGGCGACGATTCGACGTAAGTAGGGTCACTTAAAAATAACAAAGAACCTTGAGATGACGACCTGTCCTGAGCCCCGCATACAAGAGCCCGCATACAAGAGTAAGCACCTCGGTGCCTTGAAGTACCGCGAGACGGAGGGATCCATAGGAAGTACAGCCATGTGCCAGTGGTTAGGACGCCCACACTCGCGCCCCCAATTATTGTTGTGGGCCGCGATATANAGAGNGTGTTGTGCGCCGCNANCCATCTTCGTTTCATCGCCATAAGGTCGCAANNNATAAAAATAATTTGGNAATNNCANAACNATGAANCAATACCTTGTCGCCACAATTATCNGCTTACTGACNTCCAACGCATTTTCTGAGGTCGTCACAGCGCCGACCGATCAGCGAGTTAACCCCAAGGTTNTNGCGCACCAGGCCACTCTGGTTCCCGGCCTCAAGAAGCTGGGNTCTCGTGTGTTCGGTGCAGAATTTATGGGGTACTCGAATTTCGGCTTTATCGAAACGGATAACGGGGTCATTGTGGTAGACGCNGGNTGGTTTCCCACNCCNACNGCNAACGCCTTTACNCATTGCTNNGNGAGCANACNGACAANCCNGTNATTGCNGTNATCTATACNCACNTACANATGGANCACTACGGCGGCATTCANGCGATACTGCCNGGNAANAATCCAGGNNCTATTCCTATCTACGGGCCNGCAGACTGGGAAGACACGNTTGCCATGGGNCAAAGTGTCACGCATAAAGCNACNTTGCGNCGCGCCTTTATGCAAATGGGCATTCCCATTCCTGAAGGTCTNGAAGGTACCGTCGGCAATGGTATTGGCCCNAGTCCAAGACTTGAGAGAAATGACGCACTCACCTACCCNCCNACGNTAGAGGTTTCNGGNAAATTAGCGCTNAGCATCGATGGGGTCGATCTCGAGCTCTTCCCNGCCGANGGCGACGTNCCCGAGCACTTGTGGGTATGGCTNCCGGANGATCGAATCTTNTTCAGCGGCGATTCACCTCCNCACGGNGTATTCCCGGCTGTAGAGACGGCTCGCTTCGANATGGGCAGAGACCCNAACAAAATGATGGCCTCAGTCCAGAAAACCATAGANCTTGACCCGANTGCGATCGTGCCTGGCCACAGCAGCATCATCAGCGACCACCACGAAATTCGTGAGCTAATGACANTAACGCGCGACACNATCCAATTTCTCATTGATCAGGTCGACAGATTCTACCTAAGCAATCGCTCNGTCGACGATCTATTGAATACACTCNATCTNCCCCCTGCCATCGCCGATCACCCTAAACTNCAGCCCTACTACCATCGCTGGGAGTGGATGATGCANCAACGCTTCACCAAACGTGCTGGCTTTATCGATGATTGGATGGATTACCTGACGCACAANGCCTACCAAGAGGCCNCNCGNTTGGTGCCGGCCCTTGGGGGTCGGGATAAGGTACTTGAGATGGCTAAGGCCAANGTNGCGACTGACCCACANTGGGCTGCTCGGCTCGCGACTTACCTCATCCTTTCCGATGAGGNCGACAACGAAGCCCGTCAAGTTCGCCAACAGGCCTCNNTNCGNTTNGCNCAAGTNACNANNAGCACNAACCANCGNAANTANCTGNTNGGNCTTGTNGCNGAGGAAAACGGNGATATNGANTTNNANAGNATGCTTCGNGGCCCAATAGCGGGCTCNCTTAACCGNTTAGATGATGCTGAGCTNCTTAACAGNCTCCGTAATCGAGTGATTGCAGAACNAGCCAACCATGTGGATATAACGGTTCGGTTAGACNTAANNGATGGNNANGCCTACGACCTGCGCATTATTAATAACGTTNTGCGNGTGAGCTGGCCAGATGAGGAACGCGTTNTTGCCAGCNATTGGCAAACAGACAAAGCAACAATTATCGCCGTATTAACTGACGAACTNNCTNTNGCCGANNCACTNAGGAGNGGTCGCATCGCCACCTCNGANANTACGCGTGATAGTGCGCGCCAANATCGAATATTCGCAGGTCTCTTTGAATAACCGTCTGCANANCGTTAGNCGNTGTTANNAGNNCCTGCTTATGNGCNCNANGCGNATACNNGANANGCCCNAAACAAAAAAAGCCGCGATNANCGCGGCTTTTTTNTTTGNCNGATACNGACCACGATTTACTCGTCTTCCATCTCCGCAACTTCTTCGTGTACCTCGGGTGCTGGCCGATCCACAAGCTCAACAAANGCCATTGGCGCTTTATCNCCCGCGCGATAGCCNCACTTTAAGATACGAATATAGCCACCNGGGCGTTCTTGGTACCTAGGACCCAACTCAGTGAANAGCTTACCAACCGCTTCNTTTGATCGCGTNCGATCNAAAGCCAAACGACGGTTTGCGACACTGTCGTTTTTCGCAAGCGTAATGAGTGGCTCAGCGTAGCCGCGAAGCTCCTTTGCCTTNGCAACAGTGGTCTTGATGAGCTCGTGCTCAACCAATGACACTGTCATGTTGCGGAACATAGCTTTTCGGTGCGAACTGTTCCGGTTTANTTGTCGACCACTATGACGATGGCGCATGACCAATCCCTTTTACTGTCTGGCTCGCTNTNTCGGCGAGACCTAAATCATCTGTAATAAANTTAAGTGTTAAACGCTGAGNAGACGCTCGTCGTCTTTCAAGCTGGCGGGTGGCCAGTTCTCCAGGCGCATACCCAAAGACAATCCNCGCGATGCGAGNACGTCTTTAATCTCGGTCAGCGACTTCTTACCCAGGTTAGGGGTCTTGAGAAGCTCAACCTCGGTTCGCTGAACCAGATCACCAATGTAGTAGATGTTCTCCGCCTTCAGGCAGTTCGCNGAACGAACCGTCAGCTCTAAGTCATCAACCGGGCGCAACAAAATCGGATCAACTTCNTCNGCCGCTTCAGCNGCTGCCGCCTGAGTCTGTCCTTCGAGGTCAACAAACACAGCGAGCTGNTGCTGCAGAATAGTCGCCGCNCGACGAATGGCTTCTTCAGGATCGATAGTNCCGTTGGTCTCAAGATCAATAACGAGCTTNTCGAGATCAGTNCGCTGCTCTACTCGAGCAGAGTCAACGACNTAGCTCACNCGACGGATCGGNGAGAACGACGCATCTAACTGAAGGCGACCAATCGAGCGTGTCTCATCGTCGGTATCNNCGCGNGAGTCTGCTGGCGAGTAGCCNCGACCACGCTGCGCAACCACACGAATCATAAGTGGCTGGTCGCCCGTAACNGTGCAGATCACATGCTCGGGGTTACGAATTTCNATATCGTGGTCAACTTGGATATCACCNGCTGTGACAACGCCCGCACCTGACGCGCTGAGCGTGAGCTCCGCCTCGTCCTTGCCGTTCATTACCAGCGCAACACCCTTAAGGTTGAGCANTATTTCGATAACATCTTCCTGCACGCCCTCGATCGCCGAGTACTCGTGCAGCACNCCGTCCATTTCAACTTCGGTCACNGCACAGCCNGGCATTGACGACAGAAGGATGCGTCGNAATGCATTACCAAGCGTGTGGCCAAAACCACGCTCAAGNGGCTCAAGTGTGACAAGNGCACGCGTTGTAGACTTTTCATCNACCTTGATAACGCGTGGCGTAAGAAACTCATTTACTGAATTTTGCATAGTGTTTCCCGTTCAAGAATTCGGTTTATTACCTGTACGCACTCAAGCCTTACTTGGAGTACAGCTCGACNATCAGGTTCTCATTAATTTCGCTTGGNAGATCCTGACGCTCTGGCTTCGACTTGAAAGTGCCTTCAAGCTTCTCAGCNTTAACGTCGATCCACTCNGGATCTGGACGCTGNTCAGCAAGACCCATAGCTGACTGAACACGCAGCTGCTTCTTCGCTTTCTCGCGGACTGAAACAACATCACCGGGAGCCACTTGGTATGAAGGAATATTGACCACGCGGCCATTTACCAAAATACCTTTGTGCGATACCAGCTGGCGCGACTCAGAGCGTGTGGAACCAAAGCCCATACGGTAAACGACGTTATCCAGACGGCTTTCCAAAAGCTGCAGAAGGTTTTCACCTGTCGCACCCTTAAGACGTGCCGCTTCTTTGTAGTAGTTGCGGAATTGCTTCTCTAGCACACCGTAGATACGACGAACTTTTTGCTTTTCACGCAACTGAACACCGTAATCTGATAGGCGACCACGTCGCGCACCGTGCATACCAGGCGCAGTCTCTGCTTTACACTTGCTCTCAAGCGCACGAACGCCGCTTTTGAGCTGAAGATCGGTACCTTCGCGACGCGAAAGCTTACATTTAGGTCCAATATATCGAGCCATTTATCTCTTTCCTCAGACGGCGTAATTAAACGCGACGCTTCTTTGGTGGGCGACAACCGTTATGTGGAATCGGTGTCACGTCAGTAATGTTTGTGATTTTGTAGCCACAGCCATTGAGTGCACGAACCGCTGACTCGCGGCCAGGCCCTGGGCCTTTGACTTCAACGTCAAGATTCTTGAGGCCGTACTCTCTAGCTGCTTCACCAGCACGCTCTGCGGCTACTTGCGCTGCGAACGGTGTCGACTTACGAGACCCTCGGAAACCTGAACCACCGGCGGTCGCCCAGCTCAGGGTATTACCCTGGCGATCTGTAATCGTCACGATGGTGTTATTAAATGACGCATGAACGTGCGCCACGCCGTCGACTACCTGCTTGGTAATCTTTCTTTTCGTTGTCTTCTTGGCTTGCTTTGCCATCTTCTATCCTACTTCTATATCAACGCTACAAATTAGGATGTAGCTACACATGAGAAGCAACTGACGTTGCTTCGTTAATTACTTGCGAATTGGCTTTCGCGGTCCCTTACGAGTACGCGCATTGGTCTTGGTGCGTTGTCCGCGCAAGGGAAGACCCTTACGGTGACGCAGACCACGATTACAACCGAGGTCCAAAAGACGCTTGATGTTCATTGACACTTCACGACGAAGATCACCCTCGACGGTCATGTCCGATACCAGGCCTCGCAACTGATCGAGTTCAGCCTCAGACAGTTCACCGATCTTTGTGCTTTCTGGAATATTTGTTTCCGCACAAAGACGCTTAGCTTGGGTACGACCGACACCAAATATGTACGTCAGTGAGATCACTGCGTGCTTGTTGTCAGGGATGTTTACACCGGCAATACGTGCCATTACCAATCTCCATTTTTAGCAGCCTAGAGGCCGCATTCTGTGGGCGACTTCGCGCCCGCAATTAGAATCCGAATTAACCTTGACGCTGCTTGTGACGTGGATCGCTCGAGCAAATCACGCGGACCACTCGGTTACGACGAACCACTTTACAGTTGCGACAAATTTTCTTTACCGAAGCACGGACTTTCATTTCTATCTCCAAAGACCTAACGAGTACGACCAGCTGGTCCAATATTGGTTAGGTTTGCTTTCTTCATTACGCCTTCGTACTGATGCGACATCAAATGACTTTGCACCTGCGCCATAAAGTCCATCACCACCACAACTACGATCAGCATCGAAGTACCGCCGAGGTAGAAGGGGACGTTGAACATAACCACCAAGAACTGGGGCAATAAACAGACCAGCGCAATGTAAGCTGATCCGAAAATCGTTAAACGGGTAAGCACACCATCGATGTAATTCGCAGTCTGCTGCCCTGGTCGAATACCCGGTACAAAGGCACCCGACTTCTTAAGGTTGTCCGCCACTTCACTCGGGTTGAACATCAACGCCGTGTAGAAGAAGCAGAAAAATACAATGAAACCGCTGAACAAAATGATGTTCAGGGGCTGCCCTGG
>NZIJ01000091.1 GCA_002689915.1 Halieaceae bacterium
CGTTGCCTTCAGGAGCAATTGAACCGCCAGCACATCTGACGGTTCTGCTGCCATTGAAATAACATAGCAGCCTAAGGCTTCACGCGGTGTGTCGGCGATTACACGAAACGTGTCGATAACTTCCTGACAGGGCTCTGAGGCTGCAAAGTCCAGTGGCAGAAGTGGCCGTGGATTCGTGATTTCTGCCTTTAAAAACGCCTGCTTATCCTCTTCGGACCACGAGGTGTAATCGCCGAGTCCAAGTGCAGTTGTAATTTCGTTAATGACGTCACTGTGGCGAGTGCTTTCCTGGCGCACATCAAGCGTAACGAGATGCGCTCCAAATGACTCGAGTCGGCGAACGAGATCCAGGAGCTTTCCGTCACCGATAGCTGACAAGCCGACTTCAGATAGCGAATTTCTGCATTTTTCCAGCGTTGCGATGATATCGGCGGTGAAAAGCACCGGTGGCAGCGGATTTACGCTGTCCTGAATATACGCGCCAAGTTCATCGCGCTGCCGTCGCACGCTATCGCGCAGTGGTTTTAAAATAGCGCGGTAGGGCTCTCTTGCATCGCCCGCTTCTGCGCGAAGGTCGTCGGTTGCGCGGGTGACAGATAACTCTTCGTAGATGGCCTCGAGATCTCGGTTTATGAGGTCTGCAGCTTGCCATCGACTGATGATCATGACCCGCCGCGTCACTTTGGCTGTGACGTTGGGGTTTCCGTCGCGATCACCCCCGATCCAGCTCGAGAGACGCACAACGGGTTTCGTTCGTGGGGGTAATTGAAGGTCAAATTTACGCGCAATCGCGTCAAGGTCTCTCATAAACTCGGGAATCGCATTCCACAGCGAGTTTTCGATAACGGCAAAGCTCCACCGCGCTTCGTCGATGGGAGTTGGCCGCTGCTCTAAGAACTCTTCGGTATGCCAGATTTGCGCAATGAGATCCGCTAACCTCGACTGAATTCGGGCCTCATCAGCAAGGCCTGATTCGAGGTCAGAAAGACAGTCATGTATCTCCCCATGCTTATGAATCAGTGTGCGTCGCGTGATCTCAGTCGGATGAGCCGTAAGCACAAGGTCGATGTGCAAATTAGCGATCGCCTCCGCCAGCGATTCCTTGCTTACAGACTGGCTTAAATCCTCAATAGTGCTTGATATGCGGTTGTATGCGCCGAAGTGATCACTCACCGACTTACTGGTGGTGAAATGCTGGTCGGCAATATTTGCAAGGTTTAGAAACTGTGCAAAGCCGCGTGATATCAGTAGCAGCTGCTCCGAATCAAGCCTTTGCAGCGCGTTGAAAAGCGCCGTGGTTTGCTCTCGTTCGGTAGCAGACTTCGACGCTTGTCGAATCGATTCGATGGTTTGATAGAGCTCTTCGCCGACCGTGGAACGAATAACGTCGCCCAGCGTATCGCCGAGCAGTCGCACATTCTGCCGCAAGGGCGATGTGTCCAATAGCGCATTGTTTGTCATGTCTTAACTCGTTGGGAATCGGGTGTCCTTAAGGCTGTCTTTGATTCGAGCGAGATGTGGTGTGAAGCCCTCTCCACGGCGCAATGTCACGCCTGTGGCAAGAACATCCAAAATGACAAGCTGTACCAGTCGAGACGTCATGGGCAAGTATTGCTCTGTGTCTTCTTCTACTTTTACATTGATACAGCAGTGACTTTTTTCAGCCAGGGGCGAGCCCTCGGCAGTCAAAGAGACGACGGTCGCCTCAGTTTGGCGGGCAATCTCTGCTGCCTCAATCAAAACTTTCGTCCGGCCTGTGTGTGATATGAAAAAAAACAAATCACCCACCCCTGCCGATGCGGCAAGCATTCGCTGCATTAGAGGGTCTTCATGCGTGAAGACAGGGACGTTAAATCGAAAAAACTTGTGTTCTGCATCCCGCGCAACCGCGGCTGATGTGCCAAGGCCAAAGAAATAGACGCGTCTCGCTTGTGCGATTTGATCAACGGCCTGTGCGATAGCCTTCAGTGGTAGTCCTTCTTTTGCCGTTAAGAGCGCATTAATGGCGTTATCAAANAGCTTCGATGGGAATGTATTGATGTCGTCTGAAAATTCTACCGCGCGGCTAACGTATTTAACGCCNGAAGCCAGCGAGGTGGCGAGTTGTAATTTGAAGTCAGGAAAGCCNGNTGCACCGAAGCGCTTACAAAATCGATTAACGCTNGGTTCGCTTACACCTGCTGCNGCGGCTAAAGACGCNATNCTGGANCGTGTCGCTTCTTCCGGCGCCTTGAGTATGGCCTTCGCTACTTTTGCTTCNGACTTATTCAGCTCGCCAAGTTGGCGNTGGATGACCGCAAGCAGATTGGGTTCAGACGTCATTNTGAAGTCTTCGNTGGTAAGAATATTACNAATAATGCCTNAATTACGNAGCTTTCGCACCGANATTTTNAAGTTNTTCTTNAATAATTTGTAATAAAACTAAAATTTAGCCCGNTNNTCTGATTTTATGTTTGTAATTTTGTAAATTTACTACATAATGTCNGNCATNANAGGGGGACCTTATGGTTAACGTAGCTATNAACGGTTTTGGCCGTATNGGACGCAATATNTTGCGNGCGCTGTATGAGCGACCTGAAATGGCGTCTCAACTTCGNATTGTTGCGATTAATGATCTNGGNACCCCCGAAATCAACGCCCATCTTCTGCAGTTTGATACAACGCATGGACGCTTCGGCGCATCCGTGGTCGTGGAAGACGACGCGATGNTGGTTAACGGTGATCGNATCGCTGTTTTCGCNGAGCGNAATCCAGANGATTTACCNTGGGGTGATCTCAATATTGATGTCGTGTTTGAGTGTACGGGCATCTTTACATCTCGCGATAAGGCGTCCGCTCATCTNAGAGCCGGTGCCCGCAAGGTNNTAATATCAGCNCCGTCAAACGACGCGGATGCGACCATNGTCTATGGNGTTAATCACGACGTGNTAAATGATGATGCAGTCATTGTTTCNAANGCCTCCTGCACAACNAATTGCNTAGCACCCATTGTGGCCCCCTTGAATGCGTCTGTTGGCGTNGANAGTGGTCTGATGACGACGNTTCATGCCTACACAAACGATCANAACTTGAGCGATGTGTATCATTCGGATTTATATCGTGCGCGCTCAGCNACGCACAGCATGATTCCTACAAAGACNGGTGCAGCGGCAGCCATTGGNTTGGTNTTNCCCGAATTGAAAGGCCGACTCGATGGNTTGGCGGTTCGNGTCCCTACAATNAACGTATCGCTGGTTGATCTGACGTTTACCGCTTCNCGCGATACGTCCATNGAAGAAATTAATGCCATTTTGGCAAAGGCGGCGGCAGCAGATCGTTTGGGCGTTTTGTCTTGCAACANGCAGCCTCTCGTATCAGCTGACTTTAACCACAACTCGTTTTCGAGCAACTTCGACGCAAACCACACGCGNGTAAGNGGACGCCTAGTTAAGGTGCTCGCTTGGTATGACAACGAATGGGGTTTTTCGAATCGGATGTTGGATACCGGCTGTCTGCTNGCGGCGGGNAGTTTACCGGTCAGTAACGCGGCCTAGATTTTTGAGTGTGAGTGTTTGGGGGCCTTAGTGCCCCCTTTTTTTTTGGCTNCAAANGCCCGTNGNTTCTTAAGTCATNGTCCNGTGACNANAGGGCACNCNTAANTTACNAAAGAAGACGCNTTGCAAGCGCATGCCTTNTGGTCNGCGTCGCAACCCTGACAGCCGAATNGGCTATTTTCTGNANAGNTCCTAGCCTCTTTAAGCNNTAGTGAACTTCNANTAGAGAAGTNACNNTTGNGGGGNCNAATTTATTCAGCAAACCAGAGGCTAAACTNGTNGTGATGAGCGAAGTGNCTAATCGGGTGNATGTCGTCATCGGCNTACTTTGTNGCCTTGTCGNAGACCNCTAACTTGCTGGCACCNACGATATGAATTACGCCAAGNTTNGTATCCAGAAGTCGCTTTTTTGAAAGCGATAATCGNCGATGAGGTGCGGTAGTTGGCTGCGTCATCAGTGCATCGTTTTGTGTTGTTAATCCCTCGNNGAGCTCAATGGCGCAAGGAAACAGCGATGCTGTGTGNGNGTCGTTGCCCATCCCTAGAATGACAACATCAAAGGTGCCTAAATNAGCCANCGATTCNTTTANNTGCTGCANTTTCCCGTCAACATCTATGCTACCCGCACCGAAGTCGACCCAGTTTGCTTGCTTGGCCGCATTTTGCAGAAGCAACGTCTTTACCATGGCGGAATTGCTGTCTTCGTGGGNTTCATCGACCCAACGCTCATCCGCTAACAGAACGGTGATNTTTTNCCAGTCCAGCTCGGTTTGAGACAGCGCNGCGAAGAGGCCCTTTGGTGTACTTCCGCCCGAGACGACCAGCGACGCACTGCCTTTGTCCACGAGACCCGCGCTGAGTTGTTCGCTAATTTTTTTGGCTAGCGCGGTGTCTAGNTCAACTCGCGATGAAAAATTNTGCCGACTAGACATGCCAGCTCCGGAAATCTTTCTCGATGAGNACCTCTGCCTTGGCNGGCCCCCAGGCGCCTGCCTGATAGGGGAGCGCTGGCACTTGTTGCTCTTTGCAGGCTTCAATGAGTTGATCACACCATCGCCAGCTTTCCTCAATCTCCTCGCGACCGACAAACAACGATTGGTCACCNTGAATNGCGTCNAGGAAAAGNCGTTCGTAGGCATCGGGGATGCGGTCAAGATCGCTGCCTTCTCTGAAGTCCAGATCTAAAAGATGTGATTGAAGCGACATGCGCTCCTTCAAACTTTGTTTCTTGGAGACCATGCTGAGCTCGATACCCTCNTTAGGCTGCAGGCGAATAACGAGCTTGTTTGGGATGTTTGCGCCNNTTCCNAAGATGTTATGNGGAAGACTCTTGTACTGGATAACAATTTCGGTGACTTTTTCNGGTAANCGCTTCCCGGTGCGCAAGTAAAAGGGCACTCCNGACCAACGCCAGTTGTCGATGTGAGCNTTAATGGCAATGTAAGTTTCGGTATCACTNCTGTCCATNTCACAGCCGTCTTCATCTAAATAGCCCGGAACNGCNGTGCCGCGGATCCAACCGTTGATGTACTGACCTCGGACAACTTTTTCATTGACGGACTGAGAATCGATACGTCGCANTGCACGAACAATCTTTACCTTCTCGTCGCGAATACTNTCAGCTTCGAGNGAGTTTGGTGGCTCCATGGCAACNAGGCACATGAGTTGCATTAGGTGGTTCTGCANCATGTCGCGCAGCTGNCCGACCTTGTCGTAATANGACCATCGACCCTCGATNCCTACCANTTCCCCNACCGTGATCTGAACGTGATCAATGCAGGTGTTGTCCCATTGGCTATTGATGAAGCTGTTTGCGAAACGCAAAACCAGCAGATTTTGGACCGTTTCTTTACCCAAATAGTGGTCGATTCGGTAGATCGCCTTTTCATCAAAGTATCTTGAAAGCGCCTCATTAACATTGATCGAGGACTCAAGATTTTCGCCAATCGGTTTTTCAACAACAATGCGACAGTCACCGGCTAGGCAATTTGTGGTGCTGAGGTGTTCGCAAATTGGCGCAAAAAGTGAGGGCGGCGTCGCGAAGTAGAACAGGCTTACTCGCTCGTCATCCAGCCATTCCCGTAACTCACCGTATTCATCCGGCTCTGAGAAATTGACGGCGACGTAGCTAAAACGCTGAGTAAAGCTCGCCCACTCATCGTCGCTGGGCGCGTCATCTCCCATATAGGAGGCCATCTTGCCCTTCAATACGGGCAAAAACTCATCAAGTGTTTGCTTGGTTCTCGCGACGGCTGCGATGCGCAGGTCTTTTTGCAGTAGGTTCAGGCGCTCCAGTTGGAAGAGAGCGGGAAACAACTTTCTCGCGGAAAGGTCGCCAGAGGCGCCAAAAATAATCAGATCGACAGCTGCCATGTAAGGGTCTCCCAGCTATTTGCTTAAGGTTGAAGCGCGGCGAGCGATTGCTTCGATTTCGTCCCAGCGTCCGGTTTGAATGGCTTCACTGGGGGTCAGCCAGGTCCCTCCCACTGCTCGCACGTTCGAGAGTGAGAGGTATTCGTGAGCGTTATCAGGCTTGATGCCACCTGTTGGCACAAACTGAATGTCCGCAAAAGGGCCGCTAAATGCTTTGATCGCAGCAGCGCCACCCGATGTTCCTGCTGGGAAAAATTTTAAAATAGAAAATCCCGCTGTTTTCGCCGCCATCACTTCAGTGGCCGTCACAGCACCGGGTAAAAACGGTATATCAGTCAGTAAAGCACGCTCAAAGAGCTCATCAGATTGACCCGGCGACACGACAAACGACGCACCTGCATCGAGCGCCGCATCAAATTCTTTAGCTGAGCACACGGTACCAACACCCACGTTCGCAGCCGGCACATGCTCACTGATTTGTCGGATTGCGTCCAACCCGTACTGAGTGCGAAGCGTCACCTCCAGGTTAATGATGCCACCGGCGACTAAGGCTTCGGCAAGTGGGATCGCATGTTCAAGTGACTCAATCGCAATAACCGGAATCACAGGTGATGCGTTTAGAAAATCGTAAGAAGCGGTCATTTAAGTTTTATCCCTCAGCCACAAGGCGGCTCCGAGCAGCCCCGGGTCTTCATGAGTTATGACATAGGTGCCAATGTTTGTTGTGTAGTCGGCAAAGCGACCTTTTGCTAAAAATCGTGCGCGAAAGTCGCTTCGGCGAAGTAGGTCGATGTATCTCGGCGCAATGCCCCCAGCAATAAAGACACCACCCATGGCGCCTGCGGTCAGTGCGAGATTCCCGGCCGACGATCCGAGCACCGCAAAGAACATAGCCATCGCTTCGCTGGCAATGGGGTTATCTTGCTGGGCCGCTTCACCGATATCACCGGGCGCTTCAAATTCGGCATGCTGCCCCCTGATTTCGGCGAGCGCTTGATAAATGTTGACGATGCCAGCACCGCAAAGCAGTCGCTCGATCGAAACGCGGCCGAAACGCGCTCGCAGACGTTTCAGTAATTCAAATTCCATATCAGTGATAGGTGCAAAATCGACGTGTCCACCTTCACCCTCTAAAACGACCGACCTTCCGCGTTCGTCAAAGACGACTGTTGCAACACCTGTGCCGGTTCCTGGCCCAAGGGCGACCATGGGTTTCAGGCTTTTCGATTCACCGGCGCCAATTTGCTCTACATCGCTCGCGGTAAGCGCCGGTAGCGCTCTCGCAATGGCAGCAAAGTCGTTAATAATTTCAATGCCTGAGTTTCCTAAGTGCTCCGAAAGGAGCGCGCGATCAAAGCGCCACGGACTATTAGTGAAGCTAATGGTGTTCAAATGGGGTGGCGCAGCGACGGCGAGACAGGTCTGAGAGGGGCCGGAAGTAGGCAGCCCTTGCGCCTGCCAGTCTGCCGTCAAGTGTGCGAGTACGTCGGCAAAGCTAGCAAAATCGGCGACACGATACTTTGCAAGCGGTAATGGCGATGCCGACTCAGGTGTAACGTATGCAAAACGTGCATTCGTCCCCCCAATATCGCCAACGAGGTAATGCCCTTTGTCTGTCTCAGAATTTGCTGTCGTCATAGGGTTACTCAGCTAAAGAGCGAGGACGCTCCCTCTTCTGCACTGCTCACGGCATTGCGGTTATTAGCGAACATCTGACGACCAATTGTTCGGGGAACAACCGGCGCCACTGCCGCAACGCGGCTCGATAGAACATCTTGATCAACCAGTGCGGACAATACGCCCGTCGTCGCATCAAGACGAATCACGTCGCCATTATGTATTTTAGCAAGTAAGCCGCCTTGGGAGGCTTCGGGAACCAAGTGGATTGCAGCCGGTACTTTTCCCGAGGCACCGCTCATGCGCCCATCTGTAACGAGCGCTATTTTGTATCCTTTGTCCTGCAGAACACCAAGCATTGGTGTTAATTTATGGAGCTCTGGCATGCCGTTGGCGGCTGGGCCCTGGAAACGCACAACCACAATGCAGTCCTTATCAAGTTCTCCGGCTTCAAACAGCGGCTTCAGGTCATCTTGATCATCGATTACCACGGCAGGTGCTTCGATAATGTAGTGCTTTTCCTGTACCGCTGACGTTTTGATCACGCTCCGTCCCAGGTTTCCTTCAAGCAACTTCACGCCGCCGTTGGCTGCAAAAGGTGTAGCAGCTGTGGTGAGAATCTCAGAGTCGAGGCTCTCTTTTGCCGCGGGTCGCCATTTAATTTGCGTGTCAGTCAGCACCGGCTCTTGGCAAAAATCGCCAAAACTGTCGCCAAAACACGTTTTGGCATCATCATGCATGAGACCTGCATCAAGTAGCGCTGTGAACAACGTGCCTGTACCACCTGCCGCATGAAAGTGATTCACGTCAGCCGACCCATTGGGATAAACCCGCGCAATAAGTGGGGTAACCGCTGAAACCGCGTTGAAGTCAGACCAGTTCATTCGGTAGCCGGCCGCTCGAGCGATCGCAATGAGGTGGATACAGTGGTTGGTGGAGCCGCCTGAAGCGAGTAGGGCCACGAGCGCATTAACCAATGCCCGGGCATCCACGACGTCCGCCATTGGGCGATAGTCTCGGCTTTGTGCCGTTATTCGGGTTACGTGTTCAGCGGCGAAGTCGGTGAGCGCGTCTCGCAAGGGCGTGCCGGGATTAACAAATGAGCTGCCGGGCAGTTGAAGCCCCATAGCCTCAACCATGACTTGGTTGCTATTAGCCGTGCCATAAAAAGTGCAGGTCCCCGGCGAGTGATAAGACTGACTTTCTGCCTCGAGTAGCTCGTCGCGCCCTATCTTGCCTTCAGCGAAAAGCTGTCGAATGCGCACCTTTTCCTTATTAGGTAACCCTGACGTCATGGGTCCCGCAGGAACGGTCATCACCGGAAGGTGTCCAAATTGCAGGGCGCCAATCAGTAGTCCCGGAATAATCTTGTCACACACACCCAGTAGGAGTGCCGCATCAAACATTTGATGTGACAGTGAAACCGCTGTTGCTTGGGCGATAACATCTCGACTGAATAGGCTCAATTCCATGCCGGGTTGGCCCTGTGTGACACCGTCGCACATGGCGGGAACACCACCGGCAATTTGGGCGGTGCTACCCACTTTTCTTACCGCAGCTTTAATGCGTTCAGGGTAGTCCTTGTAAGGTTCGTGCGCCGACAGCATGTCATTGTGCGCAGTCACAATGGCAATGTTGGCAGAATCCATCAACTTGATGACAGATTTGTCGTCGCTTGAACAAGCGGCCATGCCGTGAGCAAGGTTGCCACAGCTCAATTGCTTGCGATCGGGAGCTCCCGTGCGCATGGCTTCTACATCGCCCAAGTACTCATCACGAAGATCTCTACTGCGATCTTCGATAGCGCGCGTTACCCGCACAATTTCAGCGTGCATAGCGGTTCCAGTCCCCCAATAATCTGCCGCGCATTATGTAATAAAAATACATAATTGGCGATAAAAAACAGATTATGCGTCTATTTTTGTAATTTTATTACGCGCGCGGGCCTTAAGCTGACGCCGCACCGAGCATAAACGCCCCTCGGATGCCGGAATCTAGGCCGAGACGTGCTGGCTGGATTAAATCGGCAACAGCGTCAGCATTGTCCAAGTTGGGTAGGTAGCCGGCGAGCGCAACTTGAAATTGCTCTCGAATTCGGGGAAGTAGGTGGGGTGTTTGGTTAACGCCACCGCCGAGAATCAGTCTCTCAGGTCGATGATGAAGAACAATGTGCATGGCGAGCTGGCCGAGGTAATACGCTTCAATCTCATGCGCAATATGGTCAGCGTCGAGATCAGACAGTGTCGCCTGCCATCGCGCAAAAATGGCGGGACCCGATGCCATGCCCTCTATACAATTTCCATGGAACGGACACACGCCAGAGAACGAAGTGTCCTTTGAATGTGGCGGTACACGGATGTGGCCCATTTCTGGGTGGCCAGTACCGTTAGCAATAATTCCGTTGTGGATAACGCCCACCCCAATACCGGTGCCCACCGTGACATAAGCCAGGTGGTTGATCGGGATTGGTCGTCCCCAGTGCGCTTCAGCCAGCGCGGCGCCGTTTACGTCCGACTCAATGCCAATAGGGCAGCCAAACGCCTGTGAAAAATAGCTCTGCAAATTAACGCCTGCCCAGCCGGCCTTGGGCGTGGCGCCTATTTCTCCGTAGGTTTGGCTTTGTTTATCAATGTCTATGGGACCAAAGCTTGCGATGCCAATTGCGTTAAGCGCATCGCCGTCGAGTTCGGTTTTGATGGCATCGACCACGGCTGAGAGCGTGGTATTGGGATCAGTCGTGGGAATGGTTACCCGTGGGCCTATCTGATCACCGCGACCGATCGCGACCACAAATTTGGTGCCACCTGCTTCAATCGCGGCGACGGTCTTGCTGGTTGTGAGGTCCATGTGGTCGGTTTAGCGGTGAGGTCAATAAAAGGCCGACCCTTTCGGGTCGGCCATGACGTCATAGGTCAGATTAGAGTTGAACGGTAAACATGACTGCGTGAACGGTCAGTACCGTAAGTGCCAGTGTTCCGATTAGGAACAACAAGAATCGCACCGTAATTGTGTTGACGTACATCTGCCAAAAGCTGTGAACAATGCGAGATAGGGTGTATGTCCAGGCAGCATAGAGCGAGTAGATGGAGGTATCTCCCGCCATTGCCAAGATGAGAACAGCCGCATAAAAGATCGTGGGTTGTTCCATCAGGTGGGTATAGTTATGAGCGGTCCAGTTCGCACCCTGTGGCATTGACGCCTCACCGTCAGCGCCTCGCATGCCGGGTGGCAGGTCTCCGAGTTTCATCCCGCCGCCAACGCGTCGTGCCACTAGGATAAAGGTCATAAGTGTTGACCAAAGTGCAAGTACGGCGGCAGCGCCGAGAATTGGATTAAGCGTCTCCATTGTTGATCTCCGTTGTTGTCGTCTGTGTCGTTATTAATCTTATAGTCCGCGAGTCAATCGTCAGCCAAAGGCATGCATACGACCGCGTGCCCAGAGTGTCTAACGAAATGCTGGTTGCATGCTAGACTCTTGCACCGAAATTTTGAGTGAGAGCGTTACCATGGTTATCAAACCCAAAGTCCGCGGATTTCTATGCACTACCACGCATCCTGTTGGATGCGATGAAAATGTCCGTCGTCAGATTGAGCACGTTAAGTCAAAGGGCGAGATATCTGATGGGCCCAAGCGAGTGCTGGTGCTGGGATCCTCTACTGGTTACGGTCTAGCCTCTCGCATCACGGCGGCTTTTGGCTCAGGCGCTTCGACCATCGGTGTATTTTTCGAGAAAGAAGGTAATGAGAAAAAACCTGGAACGGCTGGCTGGTACAACTCCGCTGCCTTCCATCGTTATGCAGATGAAGCGGGTCTTTACGCAAAAAGTATCAACGGAGATGCGTTCTCGGCAGAGCTCAAAGATCGTGTTATCGACTTGATTAAAGAAGATCTTGGACAGGTTGACCTTGTGGTTTACAGCCTTGCGGCGCCACGTCGTACGCATCCGCTCACAGGTGATGTCCACGTCTCAACACTAAAGCCCATTGGTGCTCCGGCTGTTCAAAAAGGCATCAACACTGATAAAGGGTTGATTCAAGAGTTTCATTTGGAGCCTGCATCCCAAGAGGAGATCGATAACACCGTTGCCGTTATGGGTGGTGAGGATTGGGAGATGTGGATCGACGCTCTGGATGACGCTGGTGTCTTAGCCGCGGGCGCTAAGACCACGGCGTACACTTATATTGGCGAAAAAATCACCTGGGACATTTATTGGCACGGAACCATTGGTGCGGCGAAAAAGGATCTCGATAAACGCGTTCTCGCCATACGAGAGCGCCTGGCTGCTAAGGGCGGTGATGCCCGCGTATCCGTTTTGAAAGCGGTCGTAACACAGGCCTCAGCGGCGATTCCTGCGATGCCCATCTATTTGGCGATCTTATTTAAGGTCATGAAATCGAGGGGTACACATGAAGGTTGTATCGAGCAGATTGATCGCCTATTCCGTGACGCTATGTATGGCGATAAGGCATTAGATGAAGAGGGTCGCCAGCGGGTGGA
>NZIJ01000092.1 GCA_002689915.1 Halieaceae bacterium
ACCGACTTGGCTCCAGCTGAGGGACCAAGTGATCTCAGGAAGTTATTAAAATCACTCCTACTTTACGATGTGGAGCGGGTTCACGTGCTCGCTCAAAGTACGCCAGAAACTGCTGCTCTCAGCCTGCCGGCGGATTTCATCTCAAAACCTGATGTCTTAGCGCTTATTGCAAGCGTTGATCATGTGGTGACGTATTAATATGACAGTGCATTTAGTCAATAGAACTGAGCACCTTGCAAGTGTTGCAAAACTCGTCGCGCAGGATGATGTTGTCATCTTTACCGCCCCTGAAATCGATGCAAAGCTCCTTCACATCCTTCCCAATGAGTCGGTTACCGTCCATGTCCTTGAGGGTACTCTGATACACAATGCGCACCCAGGCAGTCATCAGACTCTGGGGCAAATCTCGGAGACGGATTGGGTACGCTACACTTCGGCTGACGAGGCTGTTATTAGCTGGGGGTAACGTGCAGTCGCTTATCACGAATGACATGCTTGATAACAACGGATTTCTCGCTGATCGGGGGCTGTGGTCGCCCGAGGCGGCACACGCGTTTGCCGAGCTAGAAAATATTCAGCTAACCGATGCGCACTGGGAAATACTCACATTGATTCAGGCCTTCTACGATGAGTACGACGCCTCGCCCGCAAATCGAGCGCTGGTAAACTACGTAAAGGCTGCACTTGGCGCCGAAAAGGGTAACAGTATTTATCTAATGACATTATTCCCCAGCTCCCCAACCCGCCTTGCGAGTCGAATTGCCGGCTTGCCCAAGCCCAAGAACTGTTTATAACCGTGCTACCCAAAGATTTCGCTCCACAAGCCTACGACACACTGCTAACTGAAAAGATCAGTGCTATCGCTCCACGGTTTAACGCGCTAGGCGCGCCTGCCCCTAGCGTTTTTGCGTCACCCAGAGCGTCCTTTCGTATGCGGACTGAATTTCGCGTATGGCATGACGGAGACTCCCTCGACTTTGTCATGTTCGACAGAGAAGCACCTAAGATCCCTGTACCCATTGCTACATTCCCCATAGCAAGTGAAGCGGTTCAGGCTGTTTTCACGCCGCTTAAGGAGGCGCTAAAAGCGAGCCCTGAACTTAAAAGAAAGCTTTTTCAGGTTGAGTTTCTCTCTACGCAGTCGGGTCAGGTTTTAGTGACGCTTATTTATCATCGTCAACTCGATGAAGAGTGGGAGCAAGCTGCACGGGGGCTTTCTGAACAGCTAAACATTTTGATGATTGGTCGCTCTCGTGGCCAAAAGATTACCCTCACTCAAGATTGGCTTGAGGAGACGCTCACGATCAATACGCGAGTATTTAAGTACAAGCAGCCAGAACAGGCCTTCATTCAGCCCAACGCCTATGTCAACGAGCGCATGATCGAGTGGGCGATGAGTCAGATATCAGGTCCAGACTCGGATTTACTAGAGCTTTATTGCGGTATCGGAAATTTTACTATCCCATTGGCAACCCAATTTCAGCGTGTTCTCGCTACAGAAGTGTCTAAGGTTGCCACCCGGGCTGCCGTTGAGAATCTTGCATTGAACGGCGTTACAAACGTTGAGTTTGCGAGGCTGTCTGCAGAGGAAATGACTATCGCAATGGCGGGTACACGCAGCTTCAGACGTTTAGCATCACTAGAGACCGCCCTTGAGGACTACAATCTTCATACTGTGTTTGTGGATCCCCCCCGGGCTGGCCTTGATACTGGGACGCTCGATCTTGTCAGTGGGTTTGAAGAAATTCTCTATATAAGCTGTAACCCCATGACATTATTAGATAATTTAGAAACGCTAATCAAAAGCCACTCGATCGAGTCACTGGCATTTTTTGATCAGTTCCCCTACACCCCTCACTTAGAATGTGGCGTTCATCTAAAGCGTCATCAGGACTCAAAAGCATGAAGCAGTTAAGTACGACTCAAATTGATTACGCATTAAAAACAAGCTTAAGTCGCTGGCATCAAGACGGCGATTTTCTCCGGCGTGACTTTGAATTCAAGGACTTTGTAACCGCCTGGGGTTTCATGAACCGCGTCGCCTTACTCGCCGAGAAGGCTGATCACCATCCTAACTGGGAAAATGTCTACAACAGGGTCACCATTCGCCTATCGACGCATGACGCGGGGGGGCTAACCGACAAGGATTTACAACTCGCCGGCAACATAGACAAATGCGTGGTCTAAACTGCCGACTAGGCCAATAAAAAGTTCTCTAAAGCCTCGGTTACCGCATCGTCAATCAGCATTGGCGCGTGACCCACATCGGCCACCTCTAAAAAAAGCAGATCAGGAACGCTTTGGATCATCCTGTCCTTTATGTCGGTATCCAATAGATCCGAAATAGCACCGCGTATTAGCATAAGGGGCTGACTCTCCAGTTGGGCGTATACCGACCAGAGATCTGGCGGTAGCGCACTACCCTCATCCGACCTGACCGTCTGCGATATGGCAGGATCGTAATCGAGAAAGGGTTCGCCGTTTCGCTCCCCAAAGAGCTGCCTTGTGAAGTCCCCCCATTGCTGATCGCTCAGAGACGGAAATGCGACAGCGTTAATCGCACGATTGTACGCAACGGCCTCCTCCCACGTGGAGATAATCCCGCCCTGCCCGACATAGCCACTAATTCGGTCTAATCCCTCTTTGGACAGTTCAGGTCCGATGTCATTGAGAACAACATGGGNGAAAACCCCGGGACGCATCGCGTTCATCACCATAGCCANCAGGCCACCCATCGAGGTTCCCACCGCGGCAACATGNTCTTCACCTACCGCTTCCAAGAGTTCGAACATGTCGTTGACGTACGTCGGAATGCCATAGCGGTCTGGCTGAGAGTCCCACTCTGANCTACCGCGCCCGCGCTGCTCAGGTANTAAGACTCGGAAATGCACGGATAATCTATCGGCTAGCACGTCAAAATCGCGAGAGTTTCGAGTCAAACCATGCATTAACAGCACGCAACCAGCACGATCGTCTGGGCCCGGATAATCCCTCGCATAAAGTGTGAGTCCATCCGGCACTTGGTAATAGAAATCGCTAAAACGCCTCATCGCTCACCTCGCACCCACTCCCCGTGCGTTACCGCAGACGCCACAGCGCCACAAGCACTCTCACGCAAGTGCATATCAGCCGGGATAAACGCTTGANAGGCCTTGATAGACNGCNTCGGCAAAGTCCTTTTCTGTCGCATCTAAGCCACTCAANATGTCAGNCANGTGCTCGTTATCCTCGCGTCCATTCCAGACTTTTATGTAGGAACCATCCTTGTAACCGTGGTCTTGTCGGAAAAAATTAAGNACGTTTTTACCGACATACANCCGATACAGCTGATCGAAGCTAAGGTCGCTAGCTCGCATCANCGCCAAAAACGCCGGCGTCGAAAAAGACCCACTGGTTATGCAAGCGGCCGCCAGCGCTTCCGAGGCAGCCAGCAAACTTAACTCAGGAGTGGGTTCGCCACTGAGGTCTTCACAGATCGTGGTCGCCAGTGCTTCAGTGTCGTTCGCGGTGACCATCAAGGCTGACATGCCAAAGTGCCAAATATCCACCACTTCAAGCTGAATCTGTTCGATGTCCGGTTCGGCGTGCTTCCACCACTTGTAACCTGCGTGGTCCATGAGTTCAGCGCACTCTATCCAGGCTGCGCGGTACCACTCGTACCCCTGTTTCCGCCAGTTTGGATGAACCTTAGTGTTCATCTTATCTTGAAGATCCAGCATGGTAAGTACAGCGGTGAGCATCGATATTGTCCTATGTGTTTTCAGGTAGTGACGTTAACATGGCGCGCGTTTTCTTAACTACATTTTCGGGAATGAAATATGAGCCATGCCGACCCCATTGAACGTTTAAACAGTAATCGCCCACCCTTTATCGAGTTACTGAATGGTCGTGTAATTGCCAGCGATAGCGAAGAACAAAGCTGCACTTTTGAGTTCCGGCCCACCAAAGATCACTGCCACTCCATCGACGTTGTACAAGGCGGCTTCATTACGGTCATGCTCGATGCTGCCATGTCGCATGCCGTTTTCGCGCATTTAGGTCCAGAGGGCGTTATCGCACTCTCCAGTTATGAGGTGACGACCCGATATCACGCCGTAACCCGAGGGGAACAAGGCCCAGTGTTCGCTAGAGGATGGATTCGCCAGGCAACATTTAAAACAGCCTTTTTAGAGTCGGAGCTACTCNACGAACACGGCAACCTACTCGCCACGGCCCAGAGNGTGGCCAAAATCGTCCGAGCAAAACCGGCATAGCGCTGAGAAGGCAGTCCGCNCNATGCTTTAGACTGTCAACATTAGGCNGGAATATGTAATTTCTACTCTTCAATCGACGGGCCATCGGCGACATAGTCGTAAAATAGATAACTTCCGAGGTGCTGGCTTATGAAAACAATNACTCTTCTCTTGGTAGCTGCAATGCTCGCAGGCTGCGCTNCGTCTAAGCGCTTTGTCGACGAGCCCATCATCGATCGCAAGGGTGTTGACATGGCCAAGTACGCAATCGACAAGGNCGAGTGCCAGCAGTACGCCGAAGAGGTGAAGCAGGGTGAGAAAGTCGCNCGCGGGGTCATAGGNGGTGCTGTTGTAGGNGGTGCTATCGGCGCGATCGTCAACCGTAGCTCTAATTCAGCCGAGCGTGGTGCAGGCGTCGGCGCCGTGACGGGCGGTGTGAGAGGAACCCAAGAGGGAATTCGCGAGCAGGAAAAAGTCGTTAAACAGTGCCTTCGTGGAAGAGGCTACCGGGTACTNAACTGACCCAAAAGGACCAGGAGCACCCGGTGAGCCCGTTCAGCTNTTGGGTGCNCTACTCGTAACTTTCNGTAAGGGCTTGGTATACCGCAATTTTGACATCTGCGCGAAACGGCCAAGGGCTTTGCATCAGCTGAATCATACTTACGACCACCAGCTCCTCGACTGGATCGACCCAAAATATAGTCCCGGCCGCACCGCCCCAGTTGTACTCACCATCACTACCCAATACGCCAATAGCGGCTGAGTCGGTGACCACACCAAGTCCCAAGCCAAAACCAAATCCCGGCCGGCCAATATCATCCGTTGGCGTCTGTCCCCAGGCCGCATGCATTGAATCCTCAGCTAAATGATTCCGCGTCATGAACTTAATAGTTTTCGGCCCCAGAATTCGCACACCGTCCAATTCACCACCACGGCGCAACATTTCCGCGAACCGCGCGTAATCCATAGCAGTAGAGACAAGACCCGCTCCACCAGCAAAAAGCGTCACATCGAAGAAGTCTGAGAGTGCGACCCCCTTCCTGTAACCATAAGGCGCTGGCGCATAGTCAGAGTTGACCAAAGTTCCGGTTTCTGGATTTATGAAGTGGTTCTGCGTAAATCGATCGCGCTTATCTTCTGGCACCTCAAAAAAGGTGTCATTCATCTCTAGCGGCTCAAGAATGTGCTCCTTGATGTACTCATCAAGTCGTTGACCCGAAATGCGCTCGACGATCAAACCGGTCACATCCACCGCGACCGAATAGTGGTAACGCTCGCCGGGCTGAGACCGCAAGGGTAGCTTTGCAAGCCGCACAACAAATTCGTCAAGGTTAGCTGCCGAGGAAAGGTCCGCACGAAGATATAGCTGATCGACTAGATCATTTTGCGCATTAAACCCGTAGGACATTCCCGCCGTGTGCATCAGCAACTGATGCATCGTCATCACCTGTTTTACTGGCTCAAACTGACCGTCTTCGTTCAACACTTTGAGGTCTTTAAGCTCAGGCACAAACTTAGTAACAGGGTCTGAGAGCTGGAACTTCCCCTGCTCGTACAACTGCATTGCCGCCACCGACGTCACAGGTTTAGTCATGGAGTAGATACGAAACAAATCGTCAACCTCCATGGCCATCTCGTTTTCCGAGCCGCGCTTGCCTGTCGCTTCGTAGTGGACAACATTACCGTTGCGCAGCACGAGATTGACGATGCCCGCTACCCGCCCCTCGTTTACGTATTTCTCGGACAATGCCGACAGCCGCTCAAGGCGCTCACTAGACACCCCTTGCGTTTCAGGAGAGGAAGTTGCGAATTCCTCAGCGACGCTAAGTGAAGACAGGTTTACGAGTGCGGTAAGTGCAATAATGCGAAAACGCTTTGCTTTCATAAAAACTTTGCTCTTTTTTATTTGAAATCGGGTTTGGTGAGTGGCTACTTGTGTCAGTAAGCCGGCGCAAACATAGCACAAGACCACCGGAAGTGAGCTCATGTCACGACCTCGACTCGCTTATCGATAAAGTTTGGGAATCAGTTTGCGAGGGGTGCAGCCACTTAATTGATTGAGCAAAGTGGTCCCCGGGGCCGGACTTGAACCGGCACGCTCGCAATGAGCGGGGGATTTTAAGTTCCTTGGATCGCGAGATAACCCCAGATAACACAACATAACCCCTACTCTTTTAGTCATTTTTCTGTATTTAGTGGGGTTTTGAAGGGTTATCGCGGGTTATTTGTGTCAGCAGAGTGTCAGCACCCCCGGGGGGCTACAACATTGATTCGATAGCAGTAGTTACCAGCCAGGTACGTTAAAGGGGAGTCAGAATTTTGCCGGTCTCGTTACCTTGTGCGCGCGCTGAAGAATTAATTTTTAGACTTTTAGCAAAAGTATTCTAGGTTTAAGGGGTGCATCCAAACAAATCCACTCACGGGGAGATTTACTATGTTCAGGGCTAAATTTTTTGCAACCGCTGCTGCCTATGTTGTTACCGTTTACGCGAGCCTTTCAATTTCCAGTGCAATCGCCAGCAATGAAGATTTAGTTTGGGAAATTATTGACGCATCCGGCATGGTTGCAGGTATGGAGGTTGCCGCTAGTGAAGGCCTCAAAGCTGGAATTGCACCCATAGCGCAACAACTAGAACCGTTAGGTGAATGCGGCGTTCCTGTAATAAAAGCCTTAGAAGCAGACATAGCCTCCTTGATGACCGCATTTACTGATAAAGCACTGTTGGAGACGACCGTAGAACTCTACGCTGAGAAGTTTTCTGCGGACGAGTTGAGAGCGATATTGGAATTTTATAAGTCTCCCGTTGGCATAAAATTGAAAGAGTTAGCTCCCGAATTCGCTCTTGCCGGTGTTGAAGCCAGCCAGACCACGATGATGGATGTGATGTCATCGTTCCAAAATAAAATCCAAGAAACTTTGGCCACGACAGGCGCAGAAGCTCAGCAATGCATGGCAAGCGGTAGCTAAGCTATTAGGTTTAAAGCTTTAAAAGCGCGACGATTACATTTCTAGATTTATCTAAAAATAAAAAATGAACTTGGAGGACGATCATGCCCACTAAACTTATTTTTGCGGTGCTCATATCTGTAACGTCGATCTTCACCCTCATCTGGCAACAGGACCAGATGACTATGTTTATAGGTATGGTATCGCTGATATCAATTATTTTAGTGACTGCCGGTGGCGCTCTTACTGCGATATGTGTTGAGACAAACACCGGCGATCACATCGCTGTAAAAGCACAAGCATTTGCGACAGGGTCGATCTTGATGGCGGTGGTGGCCACACTTGTCGGGTTGGTTGCACTACTCGCGAATCTAGATAACGTCGCCAATATAGGCCAAGCATTTGCTGGTTGTTTTTTGTGCCCCCTTT
>NZIJ01000093.1 GCA_002689915.1 Halieaceae bacterium
ATCTGGCATGGGATTACCAACTATAGCCAACGCGGAGGTTATATGACTGGTCCACCGACTCTTTTCCCACGGCGGCCGCACCATCGTAATCGATAGAAAACTCCGCAGCCGCTTCTAACCCAAAGAAGAAAGGAAAACCAAAGCCCACGGTTGTATCCAAGATGACACTGTTATCGTCGCTAATATTCAAAATGCCAACATGGGTGAGATAAAACCGTGAGTCCCCGCCTAACACCATACTCTCGCCGGTGAAGTTCCAGTTCGCACCGTAATACTCAGTGTCATCTGCATTATAAAAATCGGTGTCTACTCGAACGAACCCCAGTTCGCCATCGAGCTTCCCCCACGAACCGTTAAACAATTTACGTCCGTAATAAGGGCCGATATAGCTTCGCAACCTTATATCAGTAAACTCATCGGCCTCGATTGATGCGTTTACACCAAAGTAGTGTGTCGTCCAGTCCTCTAGGTAATAATCGTATTTGCCGATGATCTGCCAGTTATCTGCAGAGGGCTTACTTACCCGATCAAAGGTCCCGTCACCCGATGCGGAAGGCACCGTAACAATCGCCGCATCTCGCTCAATGTTAGCTCTGAGCGTGATTCGGTCGCGCATGCTGTCGAGCTGCGTATTGATTGCCACGTCTAACTGATCCGCATCGGTGTTACCCCGCGCGACGGTCAAAGCGACAGAGGCCAACCCCTGCCAGGCATAGCCCTGTCCCATTTCCCAAGGCTCGGGATTGAGTTTGTCGACGTCGGATAACTTGACGATCTCGCCGTCAGAAAGCGCGAGCAAGCCACTTGTTACAATAAATGGTGCTGCTTCGACTCTACGTCCGTCCTTTAGCAAGAGCGTTGCGATACTGAGGTCCTCTGCAGAGGCCTCAATATCCTTGATCAGCGTTGCGTCGATAGCGAGCTCTCGATTGAAGCTGGTATCCAATGTGACCGCATCACTTCGATAGCTGACAATCTTACCCACGATCACCGAGCCATCAAAAAGTAAAACCCGTGACTGATTAAGGGCATGGACCTGCCCTGACCACGTTGATGTCAGAAGCAAGATCATCAATAAAAAAAGCAATAGCGACCAATCAGCAGATCGATCACGGTTCCAAGGTATAATAGGCATGTAGCAGATCTTCGTTGAGCGCATCGGTAAGCTGCATTAACCGAGCCTCCCAAAGGGAAAACAGGGCACAGCATGCAAGACAGGGATAATGATAACAGTTGCGATTTATTTGTCATCGGTGCGGGCTCAGGTGGCGTCCGTGCAGCGCGCATCTCAGCCAGTCTTGGTGCCAAAGTCATTATTGCCGAAGGGCTTTATCTGGGGGGGACTTGCGTCAACGTAGGCTGTGTTCCCAAAAAACTTTACGTTTACGGCAGCGAATTTGGCAAGGCCTTCAAAGACGCCCAGGGGTTCGGTTGGTCCGTTGACGGCGTCGCGTTTGACTGGCCTACACTGCGCGANAANAAAACGCGGGAAATCAGCCGNCTTAACAGCATCTATGATCGACTGCTCGATNGCTCGGGTGCCCAGGTGATCAACGGTATGGCCAAACTGATTGACGCACACACCGTTGAAGTCAANGGAATGCAGTACCACGCAAAAAAAATTCTTCTGGCNACAGGGTCNTGGCCCACAAAACCTGANTTTCCNGGTAACGAGCTGGCGATAACCTCAAATGAGATCTTTGATCTCGAGGTCTTCCCAAAACGCCTNCTTGTCATCGGCGGTGGTTACATTGCCACCGAATTTGCNNGTATTTTTAATGGTCTCGGATCACANGTGGTGCAGCTTTACCGCGGTGACCTCTTCATGCGGGGCTTCGATGAAGATATTCGCAAATTTGCTGCAGATGAAATTAGAAAGACCGGTGTTGATCTTCGATTCAATAATAATATTGTCGCATTAGCCCGCACCGAGAACGGTCTTGAAGCACAGCTCTCCGACGGCTCGAGCATCACCACCGACGCCGTGCTGTGTGCCACNGGTCGCCACCCCAATCTTGAGGGCCTTGGCTTGGCGTCAACTGCTGTAAANCTTGATGCACGTGGCTACGTCANTGCAGGCGATAACTTTCAAACAGACGAGCCNTCGATCTTTGCGCTCGGNGACATGACTGGCGGCCCACAATTAACACCGGTTGCTATTGAGCAAGCCATGGCTTTTGCACACACCCAGTTTGGGANCGCATCTAAAGCGATGGATTACGCATTCATTCCAACCGCGGTTTTTTGCCAGCCTAACATTGGCACAGTGGGCTTAACCGAGGAAGAAACGGACGCTCAGGGGTTAGAAGTTGACGTGTACCTATCTGACTTTAAGCCGATGAAACATACGCTTAGTGGGCGTGACGAAAGAACNCTGATGAAGATGATTGTCGANAAGTCGTCAAATCGGGTCATTGGGCTGCANATGGTCGGCCCCGACGCAGGTGAGATCTGCCAGGGAATGGCCGTGGCGATGAAGGCGGGAGCNACCAAAGCTGATTTTGACAGCACCGTTGGCATACANCCCACTGCCGCTGAGGAATTTGTGACTATGAGAACACCGCGCGAATGATGGATTTGCTGTGGTGGGAAATTGCGATTCTTATCGTTGCGGGGTTTGGTGCTGGGCTTGTTAATGTCATGGCGGGTGGCGGGTCTATTCTGACTGTACCTGTCATGATGTTCTTGGGCATGCCCGGGCCGATAGCAAATGGCACAAACCGGATTACCATCGTGGCGCATAANGCNTCAGCGATCGCGACCTATTTACGGCACGGCGTACCCCACGCAAAGCTNTGCGCATCATTAACCGCCGTAGCCATACCGCCAGCGCTGCTCGGTGCCTGGTTCAGCACGCGACTCAATAACGAGCAGTTTGAGGGTTTACTCGCNTTCGTAATGGTGGCCGTACTGTTATTAATGCAAGCGCCACAGGGCAAAAAGTCTGCCTCNGCAGAGGATNAGCCTCAAAATCTAGTCCTTGGTCACGTTCTGATGGCCGCTGCNGGGTTTTGGGGAGGCTTTATTCAAATCGGTATGGGCTTCGTCGTCTTACCGATCATGCACCGCGTCATGGGCCTCAGTCTTGTGAACACCAATATTCTCAAGGTATTTATTATTTTCACCTACACGCTACTGGCTATTTTTGTCTTTGCGGCAACCAGTGAAGTTCTCTGGGTGGTAGGGGCTATAGCTGCTATTGGAAATGTAGCGGGGGGAATCGTAGGTGCTCGGCTCACACTCAGCCACGGCGAAGTGCTCATNAGAAGAGTTCTCACCGCGGCCATTATTGCCATGATCATAAAACTACTCTTTTTCCCTTAGNCTTCTCGCTGGGGCTTGGCGCNAGCGAGANGTAACCACAGGCTCACAGAGCAGCGGGCAANGGCTCGNCNTGCATNCCNGCTACGAGATTTGCCANCGCTAGCTCAAACATGGCTCTNCGTGTCCGNTCGGTCGCACTTCCTACGTGNGGCAACANAACNCAGCCGGGAAGCGAGCGAAAAACGCTATCAAGNGGNAGAGGCTCCTCGGCATAGACATCGAGGCCGGCNCGTAAACGACCTGTGGCTAACGCCTCTACGAGCGCCATCTCATCGACGATACCGCCGCGCGCTGTGTTAATNAGCATGGCCTGGTCTTTCATTAGTCCNAGNCGTTCTCGACTGATCATTCCACGGGTATCATCCGTAAGGGCNGTGTGAAGTGACACAATGTCNGCANNTGATAACAGCGTTTCGAGGTCGGTGAACTCCACACCGGCCACCTCACGAGGCGTGCGGTTCCACGCTAAAACATGGCAACCGAAGCCTTTCAGTCNCTTTGCNACCGCCTGTCCAATNGGCCCCATGCCTATTAGNCCNACCGTGGAGCCACTNANATCCGTTCCAAGTAANANATTAGGCTTCCACCCATCACTCCAGGCGCCGGCGCGGACTANCGCATCGCCCTCTGCCATGCGACGTCCAACNGCCAGCATCAATCCGACCGCTAAATCTGCCGTACTATCAGTCAGCACNCCGGGCGTATGACCTATANCTATCCCCTGNCGCTTCGCAAAGTCGATATCGATATGATCAACNCCGACAGACACTGTCGAAATAACTTTCAAATNNTGAGCCCCGGTGAGCNCCTCNTCACTGAGCGGGCAGGTGAGTGTTGTCAAAACACCCTGCACNTCAGCCAACCATNAGGACAGCGTGTCTTTGGGAATCGGCACATCGCTTTCCCAAACGCGGCATTCAAACATCTCATCCAAAAGCACTTTCGCAGCCTCTGGTATAGGAAACGTTACTGCTACTTTCATNTCAGCTAAGCTCCAGGCGCTTGAAATCNCGCGCCGCGGTAAACGACCAAAAAACNANAAACAGCACCATCAGTCCGCTTCCCAGCCANGCCATNCCAAAACCTTGCGAAGAGAGAAGNCCAGCTGCAAANAGNGGNCCGACAATCCGNCCCACTGATGACGCAGAGGCCGTCATTCCCATCATCCGACCNCGATGATTNGACTGCACAATCTCTGAAGCAATGGCGTTAAGTAANGGGAGACAAACCGTGGACCCCGAGAANGCAAANAAAATCATAGCTGGCATCCATAAAGTCGTCTCCCCAAGCGCAACGACAAACAGAGACGCGGCATACACTATAGCGCCAACACGAAGCACATTAAGGTGTCCAAACACGCGGCTCAAAGTCGCCAGCAACCCGCCCTGAAGTGTAATCATCGATACACCCACAACGCCGAAAAAATAACCCACATTAGAAGGGCCCCATTGATAAGCATCAGCCACCCAGAGTGGAAACAAATAAATGATCGAGCTCACGGAGCAGGTATGTGTGACGTACTGCATGAGCAGCAACTTATTTTTCCTAGGAGCAAGCACCGACACCGATGTGTTCGGAAGCGCTTGGTCGCCTTTACCGCCCTCCGACCTCACTATTTGGGGCGGTAGGAGCCAAAAAGCAAAAATGGCCGCGATTAGCGACATAACGGCAGCGGTATAAAAGGGTAAAGCAAAGCTCTCAGAGTCACCGGTTAGCAAGCCACCCAATACAGGCCCTGCTATTAACCCCAAGCCAAACGCCGTACCCACCAAACCCATAGCCTTTGCACGGCGCTCAGGCGGACTAAGGTCTGCCATCAGCGCCGTAGCCACTGGCAGGCTTCCCGCTGCCAGGCCTGATAGTGCGCGGCCCACATATACTTGCATCAACGTGTCGGATAACGCGGTTACGACGTAGGCGCCTGAACTCGCAAGTAGTGCGAGAACCAGTGCAAATCGTCGTCCAGCTGTATCTGACAAGCGCCCCCACATCGGCGCAATGATCGCAGCGCCTATGGCGTAAGTAATCATAATAAATGCGATGTCGGCGGCGTCACCACCTAGCGATGGCGCCATAAACGGTAGCAGCGGTATTACCAAACCAAAACCCACTAGATCAATGACAATGACCAGAAAAACCAGCCAAATAAGTGGACTGTGGCGCGATGCATCATTAGATGGCATTCGATGCGGACTCCCTAACAGCTTCGCGATCATAGACAGTCGGTTTAGCATGGCGAAGCCAATTAGAAGGGACCACGCATACCTGTCTCTGACGTCAATTGGGTGATATGACCTCCACTGAGGTAATTACACTGAAAAGCCGCCTTGAGACACCGGTTATTACCATCGGAATCAGCTTGCCCTGAACCAGGCCTCGCGGAATCAATGGTGCCTGCATTGTAAGGCAAAGCCTCACATTGGCAATTGCGCCGAAATCACACAAGGCTTCAGGTCTTTTTAGCTGTAAAAAGGCATATTGTGTTTCGGACCAATTACCTTACTATCCAGTGTGGTTAGACGCTCTTGGGGTAGGGTTACAGTGAATCGAAAGTGGTTTTTGTCAGCGTTCATCGCCGCCTTCTTGGTGGTGGGTTCCGTTGCGCATGGAGCGACTCACGACTTCACACCCGACACTGAGCAAGAATTTGTCGAGTGCCAAGCCTGTCACCTACCGTTTAGTGAAACCGAGCAAACCGAGTTTGCTTACACTTATGCCGAGCAAACCACACGCTTTGAGTTACTGCCGCTTGAGGAGCTACCTCGAGAGGTTCGTCAGTACAGGAGCCGCGCCCCACCTAAGCAATAAATCATCGAGTAATTGTTCTGATTTATTAACTTAGGAGTAACTCCAATGAAGCGTTTTTCCACGCTCGCAGTGGCCGTTGCCATTGCTCCACTTGCTTATGCGCAAGAAAATAGTATCGAAGAAATTGTTATCACCTCTTCGCTCGTACACGCCAGCTCAACAGCCACGGCATTTACCGTGTCTGGCGAGCAGATTGGACAAGCGGGCTCGCAATCTCTCGGTGAGCACCTTAGCGATCTGCCAGGTGTCTCATCTAACAACTTCGGTCCAGCGGTGGGTCAACCCGTAATTCGCGGAATGTCCGGTAACCGAGTCAAGGTTTTACAAAATGGCTTGGTGATTCGAGATGTTTCCGGCATCGGGCCTGACCACGCAAACGATCTTGACTTAAATAACGTACAGCAAATTGAAGTGGTGCGCGGCGCATCAGCACTTCTTTATAGCAACGGTGCGAGTGGCGGCATTATTAACGTCGTCGATAACACGATTGCGCGAAGTGATGTCGAGGAGCCAACTGCTTATATCTCGGGTGAGTCGCAATCTGTGAATGATGGACAGGGCTTTAGTGCTGGCGCGCGCGGTAACGTAGCGGGTTTCAACCTAAGCTACGACTACAGCGAGTTCGATGCTGACAGCTATGATGTCCCTCGTGGGGCAATCCTCCATGACGAGGAGCATGAAGACGAGCACGAAGACGAGCACGAAGGCGAGCACGAAGATCATGATGAAGATATGACCACGCTTGCCAACTCGGACTATGAAACCGAGTCACAACGCATTGGTATATCGCGAACCGGCGATTGGGGCTACGTTGGTGCCTCCTATCAAGAGCTGAGCTCCACTTATGGGATCCCCTTTCATGGCGAGCACGCTGAACACGAAGGCGAAGATCATGACGACGATCACGAGGGCGAAGACCACGATGAGGATCACGATGAAGAAGGCCATGACGATGAGCACGAGGAGCATGGGGAAGAGCGCATTGTCTCTCGCACAGACTCGGAGATTTTATCGCTAGAAGGCCGATTAAACATCAATAGCGACCTGCTAAATAGCGTGCGATTCAGTGTTCGTGACACCGACTACCTCCTTGCCGAGGCACACGCGGAAGAAGAACATGAGGGCGAAGAGCACGAAGGTGAGGAACATGATGATCATGGACACTCTGAAGAACCTACTTTTTTCAGTAACGAGTCAACGGAAGTTCAACTCGTTTTTGAGTTAGGGACGGATGAAGCACCCCGTCGGGTCGTCGTCAATCGCGTCTCCGAGGAGCTCGCCGTAAAAGGTGAAGAAGCCTTCATGGAGCCCGTGAAATCCACCGAAACGACTATCGGCTTCTTTGCTGGCTTAGAGGCAGGTGGCTTTGATATCGATATGGGTGTCCGCTGGGACGATATCGAGCGTGAAGGCAAGATTCGTGAAATGCATCACGAGGAAGACCATGACGAGGATCACGACGAAGACCATGACGAAGACCATGACGAGGACCATGATGGACACGGTGAAGAAGGGTTTGAATTAGAGCCTTTCACCTACCGGGATTCATCTTTCAGCGGCGCACTTTCTCTGAGTCGACCCATTACCGATTCTCTCGAATTTTCGTTCAATCTAGGTCTGGTCAATCGCACACCGTCTGCCATGGAGCTGTTTATGAATGGCGAGCACCTTGCAGTAGCGCGATACGAAGTGGGTGATGCCAATCTCGACAGAGAGCGTGCGAACAATATAGACATTGGCCTCGTCTATTCTTCAGATGAGTGGTTTGCGAACGTTTCCCTTTATCGAAACCGTGTAGATAACTATGTTTATCTGCGGGACGAAATGGAAGACGATCACGAGGAAGAACATGAGGAGGAGCATGACGAAGAGCACGATTCCGACCATGATGAGCATGATCATGAGGGCTTGATGATGTCTTCATATACTCAGCAAGACGCCACCTTCAGCGGCTATGAAATCGAGCTTGGCCGGCGCTTTACCCTCGCGGGTGGCGACCTCGAAATTCGGTTGCAGCGTGACGCTGTTAACGCCGAATTTGCGCGTGGTGGTGACGTGCCCAGGATCACGCCAGCAAGAAATGTTTTGGCATTTGATTACACTCGCGGCATGACCACTGCCTTACTGGAAATCCAAGACGTGAATCGTCAAACTGCCATCAGTGACTTCGAAACACCCACGAAGGGGTTTACCTTGGTTAACGCTCGCTTATCACACAGCGTAGAGCTGGGCGATCGAGCCGTACTCACGATCGGAGCCTACGGTCGAAACCTTACGGATGAAGTCGCGCGTAACCACACATCGTTCGTAAAAAATGAAGTTCCGCTTGCCGGCAGAAATATCGGTATCAGAGCGAGCTTGTCGTTCTAAATAAGTCCTACAGGGCGACCCACAAAAAAGGGCTACTGATTTCAGTAGCCCTTTTTCTTTGCGTCTCATCATTATGAATGGGAAATTATCCGTGCTTTTGACGCTCAAGCATTGCACCCATTTGCTTCCAAACCGCGTTCACGGCCTTTAGAGGGCGAACCATAACCTTAAACTCGATAATCTGATCGTTCTCAAACGTAATCATATCGACCCCATTTACAAATATGCCGTCGACCATGACCGTGAACTCAAGAATCGCATGGTTATCCTGAACAACCTCTCGCACATACTGAAAGTCCTCGGATAAGGCCTTGTTAGCGGCCCGGAGGTACGCATAGGTAATGTCTCTTCCTTCCTGCGGCGTATGGACGACAGGCGATACAAAAACACAGTCCGGGTGTAAGAGATCAAAGAGCGCGTCCATATCGCCCTCTTCCATAACATGATGCCAACGTGCCAGCGCTTCCATGAACTACCCCTTTTCCCTTATTTTCAATTTAATAGGCCGGCCTAGATTTGAGACTGCGCCGTCTCGAAGTCTCGCTCCGCCGTTTTTCTTGCTTCGTAGGCCGCTTGTCCGCGCAGCCGATTCGACGATTTGACGCGGAGATCTCTGCGCCGCTTCTGTGCAGCGGCGAGCTGTTCAGAGAAGAAAGCCGGTTGATATTCTCCGGTAAGCAGCGATTCAATCAAAGCAATATCGATACCGAGCCGATAGGCAATTCGACTGGGCCGTATCCGATTCGCATGAAACTCGGCAACCAGGCGAATCTGTTTTGCCTCCGTAAGCTGACACTCGCGGGAATAGCCCAGAGGCGGATTGGGTGCTCGCTTTTGTTGTTCACGTGACATTTCCACGAACGCTTCCTGTGATAACGCTTAACCAGTGGGAGTATTGCAGACTGAGCATAATCGCCGAACAAAATTTAACAAGATTCTGCGACAATTATGCTCGCGCATAATAATTCTAAGCCAGAGGTTACAACAATGTCGCCGTTACAGGCTAAACCAGCCATCATTGCCCATCGGGGAGCATGCGGATATTTGCCTGAGCACACCCTTCAGGGAGTTGAACTCGCGCACCAACAAGGCGCGCATTTTATTGAGCAAGATGTGGTGCTTACTGGTGACGGCATCCCCATCGTGCTCCACGATATAACACTCGAGCTCACCACCAACGTTGCGGTGCTCTACCCAGAACGCCGGCAACACGATGGCAAGTTCTACTGTCATGACTTTACGCTGAAAGAGATCCAGTCACTGACGGCGCATGAGCGGACAGACAGTGAGGGAAGGCGTGTTTTTCCGAGTAGGCATGCAGGACCTTACGATGCGTTTAAGGTGCCGACGCTGGCAGAGGAGCTAAGCCTAATCGATAGCTTGAATGCCAAAGGTGATCATCAGGCAGGCGTCTACATCGAACTAAAGCAACCAGAACATCACGAACGCCTTGGCGCTGATCTTTTTAAGGCTGTTTACGACGTGCTTGAAAGGTTTGATCGGCTCAATGACCCACAGAGTACCGTGATTCAGTGTTTTGACCCAGAAACCCTTAAGCGATTCAAAAGCGACGAGCGATTTTCCAGCACACTCATTCAACTTATTTGCGAAGGAATGCCCGCTGATTTGCGGGGCGATTTCGATCGTATGCAAACCGCTCAAGGTATTGGCGAGATTCGCCAGTACGCCGACGGAATAGGCCCCCATATTCCTCTGCTATTTGATAAGAACGGCGGACCGAGCGAAATGGTCACGGCGGCTAAAAACTTAGGTCTTTTTTTGCACCCATTTACACTTCGTGCAGATTCAGCAAGCCTAGACGGTGTAAACTTCACCGAACTACATAAGAAACTTTTTGTCGACCTACAGGTTGATGGCGCATTCACAGACTTCTCAGATAAAACGCGTGATTTAATACGACAGCTGGAGATCTAAAAACCGTGCCAAAAGACACCACCCGTGTGCATCGCAGAACAAAAATTGTCGCAACTGTCGGTCCAGGCAGTGACAGTGAGGACATGATCAGCCGGCTCATCGCCGCTGGTGTGGATGTCTTTCGATTAAACTTTAGCCACGGCCAAGCTGACAACCATCAGCGGGTCGCGAGTCGAATACGTAAGCAAGCTAGACACCACAATCGATATGTTGGCGTATTAGCGGACCTCCAAGGCCCGAAAATCCGCATTGCCGGGTTCCGTGAGGGCTTTGTTAGGCTCACCGCCGGAGATTCTTTCGATCTTTGCCTCGATAGGGGCTCCGACGAAGGCGATAGCTCTTGTGTGGGCATTGAGTACAAGGACCTGCCTAACAGCGTCGAAGTCGACGACATTCTGCTTTTGGACGATGGGAAGATGCGTCTTCGAGTTGATAGCGTGAGCGCGACAACCATCAGTTGCACGGTGGTCATCGGCGGAAAACTTAGTTCACGAAAAGGCGTTAATAAGCTAGGGGGAGGCATTGCCGCCCCTGCACTCACCGAGAAAGACAAGAATGATATCAAGAGCATGGAGAGCATCCAGCCTGACTTCGTAGCCGTCTCTTTCGTGGCCTCCGTTGGTGACATTGAGGAGGCGAGGAGCCTTCTAAACGAAGTAGGGGTTAACGCCGGTATCATCGCAAAGATCGAACGCGCAGAGGTGGTTGCGGAAAGCGGCTTACTCGACGACATCATCGACGCCTGCGAGGGTGTAATGGTTGCGCGCGGCGATTTGGGTATTGAGGTTGGTGATGCGCAGTTAATCGGCATTCAGAAAGACCTCATTTCGCGTACGCGTAAACGAGACCGAATGGTCATCACAGCCACGCAAATGATGGAGTCAATGATTGAAAATTCGATGCCAACTCGTGCAGAGGTATTCGATGTCGCAAACGCGGTGCTCGACGGGACAGACGCAGTCATGCTCTCCGCAGAGACAGCCGTGGGGTCTTATCCCGTAGAGGTTGTTCGGTCTATGGCAAGCGCAGCACTGGGTGCCGAGCGCCACCCTGTTGCTCGCACGTCTCGGTACCGCCAGGATCGCGAATTTCGTTCGCCGCAAGAGACCATTGCGCTGTCAGCCATGTATGGGGCCAATCACTTCCCCGGTGTCGCGGGCATCGCTTCTCACACAGAAACCGGTAGCACCGCGATGCTGATGTCACGATTGAGCTCAGGATTACCCATCTTTGCCTTAAGCCGAAATCCGGAAACGCTTCAGCGCCTTGCGCTATGCCGAGGCGTCATACCGCTTTATTTCGATGTCAGTGCCTTTGACAGCCGAGACGTTGAAGCTCGCACAATGGAATTCCTCAACGATGCGGGATTCATATCAAAGGGCGATTTTATACTCATGACAAACGGGACGCGTGTTGGGCAAGCCGGCGGAACCGACTCCATTAAGCTCCTTTCTGTTGGCTGAATTGTCACCGACATGAAATGTTCATTAGACTGTCGCGGACGATGCGCCTATAGTGGGGCACGTTCGGGTGTGTCGACGTTGCGATAGCGGCTCAATCCACCTCGACGAACAAGCGTATTTGCGCAAAACATTTTTTAAGTAATAGGTAAAATAGTATGTCTACAGTTACAGGTACCGTTAAGTGGTTCAATGAAACCAAAGGATTCGGTTTTATTGAGCAAGAAGGCGGACCCGACGTGTTCGTTCATTTCAGTGCTATTCAAGGTGATGGCTTCAAGACTCTCGCCGATGGCCAGAAAGTTGAGTTCACCGTCACAGCTGGCCAAAAAGGACCACAAGCTGAGAACGTTGTTCCCGTCTAGAATTCTCTTCCCGTAAAAAAAAAGCCGCCCAAGGGCGGCTTTTTCACATCTACGATAAAAGGTTTAGCCGAGCTCTTTAGCGATCTCGTTGAGGCGCTTTTCCTCGCTGTTAATGTACTTCAGCCACTGCTGCGCGAATGATTTTGCTCGCTTGTCTTTAGCTGCCTCGCGGAACGCTTTTCGTGCCGCATTAAACTCACCCAGATTAAAATAAGCCATGCCGAGCGCGAGTCGTGCTTGATCTGCACGCTTAACACCACCGCGTTTCAAGCCTTTGTTAAGGGCATCAACGGCCGCTTTATTCTTATCCACGTCGAGGTAAACACTTCCAAGACGCGCATACAGCTCGCCTTTTTCAGATTTTTCGGCAGCAAGCTCGAGCATTGGAAGGCTCTTCGTTACTTCCTGCGCCTGACGCCACGCGACACCGGCGAGCTCGTAATTCTTCGAGTCGTCCTCGACAATCTCGTCCTTAAAGCCCTTCTCCAGCGTCTTCGCCGCAGGATAAGGTACTTCCGCGTTCAAGTAGAGCTGCGAGAGTAAAACCAAGTCCTGGCTTTTATCGAGGAGATTCTGCTCATAAGTCGCTTCAAGAATAGCGAGCTGGCGGCCCTCATCTTTTTGCTCACCGTAAAGGTGAGAGGCCTGCACCCAATATTGCTTCTTTGGGTAGTACATGATGAGAATTTCTAGGATATCGAGTGCTTCGGCAAAGTTATCGCGATCAAAATGAATAAAACGCGCCAAGTTATACCACTGCTCCTTCGGGAGCTTACCGGCAGCCTCTTCACGATCAATAGCAATTTGAATATTCTCTAAGCTCTTGTCGTAATCCTTCAGCTGGAAATAACCATTCGCTAAGAGTACGTAAGCGTTTGTATTAGGAATCTCTGTAACGGCCATCCACTGATTCAGTGTATCGATACCCTTTTGCCAGTCTTCCTGAAGAAAATAGAGCTGCGCGATAGTGAAAAGGGTACCCACCTCTAACGCAATCGGAATCTGGGGCCGTTGATCAATGACTTTACGATAATAGTTCAGGGCGCCTGTGTAATCTTCAACCGCATAACGCAAGAACGCATACGTGTTGTAGACGTTGGCAAGCTCGTAGGCGTTTAGCTTCCGCTTTTTACTGGTCGCATCGAGCATCTCATTAAGAACCGCCTCTGCTGAAACGTAATCCTTGTTCTCAGCAAACGTCTGAGCTTCTGCGAGCTTCTCGTATATATTGTTTCTCAGCGCAGGTGTCTTGCGCGTCTCTTGCTTCTTCTTACCACTGCTGTCTTGCGCCGCGACGTCTGAAACAGCCGTGATAATGCCCGCGCGATCGAGAACAACCGATGCGCCGAGGACCACTGTGGCCATGCACGTAGCCGAAAGTAGGCGCTTAATACTTGAGGTTACTCCGGTCATTATCGACGTCCTCCCTCGAGCTCATAAGTAAATTTGTTCTGCACACCCGCCACTTCAATGGCTTGACCATCAACAACCCGCGGCTTGTACTTAAACTTCGTCGCCGCCTTGATGGACGCGCGCTCAAAAATGCCCTTGGGCGAGCAGTCAGTTTCGCTTTCCACGTAGGGATCGCGAATCGCACCGGTCGTTGTCACGGTGTAGGTCACAATGCAAAAGCCGGTAATGCCGCGCGTCTGTGCACGTCGAGGATAAATCGGCGCAACTTTGACGATAGGCAAGTATTCACCGTCGCCGGAAGACAGACCTGATGCATTAATACTCACGTTCATAGCCACAGTAGGGGCCATGTTAGCGGCGTTCATATCAACGTCCATATCGAAGTCCAGCGGCTCCATATCGGGCGGCGGCTCGTCGGGGTCCTCTACTTTTTCCGGTAAGACCTCTTTCAAATTAGTCTCGATAACTTTGTCAGGAACCACGATGTCCGCAATTTTTCGAGTCTTAACGTCCTCTTGCTCAAACTGAGTGTCAATGAGGCTCTGCATTAAATAAAACAGTCCTAAAGCGATGGGGACCGCTGCGACTGCTCCAATAATCGATCGTAATGTCGCTGGCATTTTACTACTCGTCTATCGTAGAAAGGCATGGAGGAGCGGTGAAGGTTGATCGCAATGAATCAAATAGTTCCTCAACGACATACCCTGGACTGTCGTAGTCGGCCTGAATCACGATATTNGCTCGGGGCGTNTCATCCTTCGCCGCTTTAGCTAAAAAGCTNGCACGCTCAAGTTTAATTTGGTTTTTGTTGTAGTGGATTTTACCTTGNTCATCCACTGCAAAAATAATCGTTCCATTNGGACAGGCNTCNGTTGTCGCNGCCCCTGGCTTATCGATCTCTACACCGGGCTCTTTAACNAACGAAGACGTCACAATGAANAAGATCAGCATGATGAACACAACATCAAGCATCGGTGTTAAATCAATTTGGCTNTCATCCTGCTGNGATGCCGCAGATGCGCCAGCCTGGTCTCGTAAACTCATAACTTAACCCTTGTCGGTGGCCCAACTNACGTTGTATTGACCCGCCTCTCTCGCCGCGTCGGCAACATCAGCAACAATCCCNGTGGTNGCNCCTTTCGCAACCTTAATGGTTACNGGTGCTTCCGGATCCTCAGCNAGCAATCGTTGAATATTCGCGCGAACCGCTCTCACATCAACACGACGGTTTTCCATCCANAGCTGATTATCAGATGCAATTTCGACAACGATACTTACCGAGTCATTAGGATCTTGGGGTTGATTGTCATCCGGACGGTTAATNTCCAGTCCTGCTTCCTTCAAAAAGGANGCCACCACGATGAAGAAGATGAGCATGATAAACACGACGTCCAGCATGGGCGTCAAATCAATCTCCGCACCTTCTTCCTCGCGTTGTTTAGCTATTTTTCTCACTTCGAATTCCTCGGTTAGTCAATCAGTGGTCAGAAGTCAGTTGATCTTCCAACAACTGCTGCTCACGCAACGCCATGCGCTGAAGCTGCGTATTCGCAAACAAGCCAGAAAGCGCCGCNACCATTCCCGCCATGGTGGGAATNGTGGACCGCTCTACGCCACCGGCCATTGACTTGGCATCACCACCACCNGTTACCGCCATGACATTAAAGACCTCGATCATNCCGGTTACCGTGCCTANCANCCCCAATAAAGGGCACAGAGCAACGCACGTNGCAATGAGGCTCATATTATCGTTGATGTANCTTCTACTCTCAGANAGGAGNTTCACGCGAATTTGCTTCGCGTTCCATGACTTGCGCTCNGNTCGGCCTTCCCAAACATCAACCGTCATCAAACGGTCAGCCTTCCAGCCACCTCCGAGAAAGTAGATAAAGCGCTCAATAATCAGAGTCCACATGAAGAAGACAAGGGTGGCAATGATCCANAAGACATTGCCGCCTTTATCCATGAACGCCAAGATGGTGTCGAACAATTCCATCGCCTTCTACTCCGTACTTAGCTAGTCGCTTAGTTACCCGCCGCCTCAGCGCGCTCAGCGACAATNCCTGTCGCCTGCTCGTTGAGAATGTGGATGATCTTCTGCGCTCGGCCGTTTACTACGGTGTGAAGCAGTACAGTAGGAATNGCCACCAAGAGACCCAGTACCGTAGTGATCAAGGCGCTAGAAATACCNCCAGCCATTGCCTTGGGGTCACCCGCACCGAAGATCGTAATNGCCTGGAAGGTAATGATCATACCNGTNACCGTACCCAATAGACCCATCAGNGGCGCTACNGCAGCGATGATCTTAAGNAGCGTGAGGCCAGCTTCCAGTTTTGGTGTCTCACGAAGNACCGCTTCCGCCATCTTGAGCTCAAGCGTCTCCGTGTCNATGTTTGGATTCTCTTGGCTTACCAAAAGAACGCGACCNAATGGNTTGTTCGTCTTCGCTTCGCCTGATTTGAGNTGGCTGTTAACGGCGGCACCCATCATGGTCAGCATGATGACCCGAGCAATGGCCAGCAAGAAGGCAAATNCACCCACTGCAGTNATCGCGTAGCCGACATAACCACCTTGGTGCCAGCGCTCTTCCAATGTCGGCGTATCAATAATCGCCGCTAGNAACGAACCNCCNGTAGGACCTGTTGGGTCAATACCAAACTGACTGAGACCACNTGTCGCATCGGCAAGCGACGCNGCNTTAGCGACGGCNTTGCCACTCGGCTGCCTAGGCAACTCAGCNAGCTTTTCATTGCCGTAGGTCAAGTAGTTTCCATCAACGTCGATAATGTTGAACGCACCAACACGAACCACTTCTCGCTGAGCGATTTCACCGGAGGGCGTCGCAACTTCTGCCGTGAAGCGCGACACAACACCTTGCTGGGTGATTTCGTTGAGCATTTCATACCAAACCTTCTCAATTTCCTCGATTTGGGGAAGCTGATCAGAGCCAGTCATTTTTGCGATTAGCCCCTGAAGAAAGCCTTCTCGACTCGGGTACTCAGAACTAACCAGTGAGACCTCGATGTTAGACGCTAAATCGCCCGAAGCCGCGGTGAGGTGGCCAAAGAGCTCCGACAGTGATCCCAGACGCTCTTTCAACTTCTCCTGTTTAGCGGCGATGAGGAGTTCGTTATCTTCGAACTTCTTTTCGAGCCGTGCCGAACGACGCTCTTCAGCAGCGCGCTCGCGCTCAGCGCGATTGAGCTCAGACTGCTGATTTGCCTTGTCTTGAGCAAAACGTTGCTCCCGCGCACGGTTTTCACCGGCGGCGCGCGATCGGCCTTGCTTAACGAGGTCGAGGAGCTCGCTCATGTTCTCAGCGGCGACTTCCTGAGGCGTGGGACCTGCAGGCACTTCTGGTGCCGCTGGATCTTGCGCCACGGCCACACCGGCAAACATACCCGCAACGACGAAGGTTGTTGCTTTCAAAAACTTAGCATTCATCTTAGTTAGCCTCCGGTGCCGCGATAGGCATATTCAAGAGTTCAATAGTCGCCTGTTTCTTGGCGATGCGGACCGCTTTGCGAACGGCCGCTGAGTAGTCGGCAGACGAAAGCGTCTCCCAACTGCGATTAGTGTTATTCCATGCACGTGTCTCAGCACCATCGGTGGTCTGTGCAACGAGCGCAACGCGGCCGATTCGAAGAACGTCGACCTCTCGGGCGGCTCCATCAACCTCAATCGTGTCAGAGTAAGACTCAATGCCCCGTCCGTATTGCAGCTCAATAGAATAAAGCTCAAGGACCTGTCGGAACGCCTCCGCTGACGTCACGTCAGAGCGATCGAGGTTAGCGCGCACGGCTTCGATGTTTCCCTTACGGGTATCAAGGTCAAATGGCATATCCAAGTCGATGAACTGGTCTAAGCCATCGAGCATCCGTGTCACCAGTGGTGGGATCTGTCGCTGAATAATCGCAGCGTCCGAAATCGACTGATCAATATCAGAGATTCTTCGCTCTTGGTTGGCTATTTGACGGTCAAGGCGCGCGTTGTAGACCTTCAGGCCCTCAACTTGCTTCATAACCGTTTTGTAATCTGACAATAGATCGCGCGTTTCATCCGCGAGGCGATCTATTTTGCCTTGTGAAGATCGCGCTGCTGACGTGCGATCCTTACCAACCTGCATAATCGCTTCGAGTGAATCAGCATTAGCTACTGCTGCGCCACCCAAGAAACTGGCGGCGATGGTCGCAGCGCCTAAAAAAGTTTTAAGCCGAGTGATAGTCATGGGATTTGTGTTTCCTCACGCAAAAGTGTTCGTGGTCCACAAGTGAACCGTTTGTCGTCGGTACGGTAATTTTCCGGCCGCAGATCTATTTATAAGTGCTATCGACCTGCCGACGCGTGAGGGGAACTCTATAACCAAGATAGATACAGTGCAATGTTTGAGGTAGCGGAAATAAGCCAAAAACGAGAAATATTAGACCCTTTGGGTATTTTCGAGCTCGATAACGCTAAAGTCATGACTGTTTCGAAGTCCACCCTCCGTAAAGGTGTTCGTCACTTCTCGCCAAGATGCGAATTCGGTTAGGTCGAAATAGGCATCACCCGACACATTACCGTGGACACGCGTCAAAAATGCGCGACTCGCAAACGGCATCGCCTGACGGTAGACCTCAGCGCCACCGATTACCATCACACTGTCCGCACCATCGATTAGCGCCTGGCCTTCTGCGATATCAATCGCCTCTACCATGGAATGAGCGACTGTCACGCCGTCCACTCGCCACGCTTCGTCTCGCGTAAGGATGATATTTAGCCGACCCG
>NZIJ01000033.1 GCA_002689915.1 Halieaceae bacterium
TCTGAAGTATCTCTGACGCTTCTTGTGACATAGTCTCATGAGTCCCGACAAAATAAAGCTCTGACTGGCTCAATACTCTCAGCCGGTAATCGATACCACTGTCGACATTGAGAACGCGCGTGTTGGCCTCTACCGCCTTAATCGCGGGAATAAAGCGCGCTCTCTGCAATCCATTTTCATACAACCCTTTGGGCGCGATGTTAGACGTTGCGACCAAGCAAATACCGCGATCAAAAAGCTTCTGCATTAGGCCTCCGAGTAACATGGCATCACCAATATCACTGACATAAAACTCATCGAAGCACAGAACAAGGGTCTCACTGGCAATTCGATCAGCCACAATATCCAATGGATTTTTCTCGCCGGACAAATCGGTGAGATCAGCATGAACACGCTGCATAAACCGATTGAAGTGCATTCGTGACTTCTGCTTGAAATCAAGCGCGTCATAGAATGAGTCCATCAGATACGTTTTGCCACGTCCGACGCCACCCCACATGTAGAGACCCTGAACGGACGGCTTTGCCTTACTGTTAAACAGCTTAGCGATGAATGTTTTTTTCTCTGCTCGTCTCTGATTTAAACGATCAAAGACATCTTGTAACGCATCGACCGCTTGCGCTTGGGCCTCGTCCGACACGATGACGCCAGCAGCGAGATCTGATCGGTAGCGTTCTTGGGGCGTAGGCGTCATGAAAGCATTTTCTTTGTTGGCACGAGGATAAAAGGCGCGACTCTATCGCCTGCTGATATATACGACAAGAATCGGTTTAGGATGACGACTATTTTCACTGGCTAAGCGCGCAACAACCATGCACCATTGAGGTAAAGTAAAAGTCACTTCAGATGGGGGATAGTGATGGAAACGACGGCGACTACCTTGGGCTACTTTCTATTGGTCGGATTTGCCGTGGGTTTAGCTGCGGGCTGGTGGGCGGCGACGCAACGAAAAGACAACAATGATGACGTGATCAATGAACTCCGTGATGAAGTTGAGGCCGCTAAAGCGGCGCACCGCAGTTATGAGCAATCGGTAACAAGTCATTTCGCTAACACTGCGCAATTACTTCATCGCATGCAGGATGACTATCGGTCTATTTACACGCACATTGCCTCAGGTGCACAGGAATTGTGCGATGCCGACGTTGCGAGCCAACTTGATGATACGAAGCTGGTAGGCAGCGCCTTCGATTTGGCTGACCATCTGGTTGATCCGGCCCAACCACTGGATTACGCGCCAAAGAAAGACCCCGACGAGGCAGGCCAACTTTCGGAAGAATTTGGCCTAGAAAGAGCATTTAAACCGAACGTCGGGTAAGCCACTCCGAGTAGGCGCTGAGCGGCCAGTGCGGGGAGTATTGCTTCCCGCAAAACCTCAAGCTGGGCTGTAAATGTCGACAAACTCGTGATCGATGCCAAACATCTCAGCGAGCCAATTGCCGACCGACTGCACGCCGAATCGCTCCGTAGCGTGGTGACCGGCCGCGATGAAGGCAATGTCGCGCTCACGGGCCACATGAATAGTTTGCTCAGACATTTCGCCTGTGATGAACAAGTCAACGCCCGCGTCGGCCGCGTCATCAATATAGCCTTGCCCGCCACCCGTACACCAGGCTACCGAGGTGATCGACTTGCGGTCATCCCCAACTGTCACAACGGATCGATCGAGGCAACGTGACAGCTGAGCTGTAATGTCAGAAAGCGACTGGCTCTTTTCGTACTGGCCTGTGAAAACCGGGTAGCTCACGTCAGTCGCCTTTAAGCTACGCCACGAGGGCATCGCCAATGCGCGTCCCAAACCCGCATTGTTACCGAGCGTAGCGTGATTATCCAAGGGCAAATGATAGGCAAAAAGATTGACCTCCGCCTGAATCAATGCCCGTATTCGACGCCCTTTCATCCCTACCAAGCAGGGATCTTCACCACGCCAAAAATACCCATGATGCACAAGCACGGCGTCGGCGTTTAGCTCGATCGCCCTATCAATGAGCGCCTGTGATGCGGTGACACCCGAGACGAGACGCGAGATAGTAGTTCTGCCCTCAACTTGCAAGCCGTTTGGACAATAGTCGACAAACGCAGCGCTGTTCAGCTCGGCATCCAAAGCCTGTTTCACTTGATCTCTGTCAGCTGACACATTCAAACCCTCAATCCACTGGCGTGATTCAACATTATACGCTGACTTTCATTTACACTAGTGAGGAAAATAAGAGGAGCTTAAGCGTGCGGGAGTGGTTTGCACAGTTGGTTTGGCCTGCGCTCGTGGGCGTGTTAGCCGCTGTCATTTTGCTTAACTTAGAGTGGCTGGAGCTTCCGGGCGATAGGCAGGGACCCGCGTCCTACAGTGATGCCGTTGCCGTTGCGACGCCATCCGTCGTGAACATTTACACCGCAAAACTGGTTGCCGAAAAGACTCCGGTATTCAATGCCCCACTGCTTCGTCGCTACACCAACCGCGGCGAGCGTCAGCCCCGTGTCGAGCGCTCCCTAGGGTCCGGTGTGATCATGAGCCAGGACGGTCACATCATTACAAACCAACACGTAATCGACGGTGCTCAGTCGATACAAATACTTCTATCTGACGGTCGACGAGCCAGTGCTTCGGTAGTCGGCATTGACCCAGACACTGATCTCGCACTTCTCAAAACGGAGCTAACAGGACTCTCGGCTATTAAAACAGCCGACTCTGACGCGATTAAAGTCGGCGATGTCGTTATGGCAATTGGCAACCCTTTTGGTTTTGGTCACTCCGTCACGCTAGGCATCATCTCCGGACTCGAGCGTTATGGCCTTCAACTGTCTGCCTATGAAAGCTACATTCAGACCGATGCTGCCATTCACTTGGGAAACTCAGGAGGCGCCCTGATTGACTCAGAGGGACGCCTCGTGGGGATCAACACCCTCATTTACACCGCTGCACCTGATCAGAGTAATGATTCGAGCGGAATCGGCATCAACCTGGCAACGCCAAGCAACCTCGTCAATACGGTTATTTCAGATCTTATCGAGTACGGCGCGGTCATCCGAGGCTGGCTCGGCGTGGAAGTCGATCTGCTCCTCGGCCTCGATGATCAGGGTCGTACCACACAATCGTTGCTCGTTACTGAAACCGCAGCAGGCGGCCCAGCAGAGCGCGCGGGCATTCAAGTTGGCGACTTAATCGTAGCGCTTGACGGTGCGGACGTGAGCGATGCGCGAGAGGCCATGCAAATGATCGCCCGCCTTCGACCCGGGGATCGTGTGTTAGTTGGACTGCAGCGTAAGGATCGACGGCTTGACGTTGACGCAATTGTCGCCACGCGCCCTACTAATTAATTTAACTTGGATCCTCCACCCGTATCCGCGCGGCCATCGCATGGGCTGCAAGCGACTCCCCATCAGCGATGGTGCCCGCCACTTCAGCCAGCGCTTTAGCCCCGTGAGAATTCACATCGATAATCGATGTCCGAGTTTGGAAGTCGTAAACACTCAGGGGTGATGAGAAGCGCGCTGCACCTGACGTAGGGAGTACGTGATTGGTACCCACGCAGTAATCACCCAATGACTCAGAGCTGTAGGCCCCCAAGAAGATGGCACCGGCATGAGTAATATGTGGAAGCAATTGATCCGCATCCCGCACAGCCAACTCCAAATGCTCAGGAGCAAATAGGTTCGATAACCGCGCCGCACGCTCAAGATCCTCGACAACGATGAGCGCGCCGCGATTCTTCAGCGACGCTTCAATGACTGAGCGTCTGGGCATAGTGGGTAAAAGAGCGTCAATGGCCTCTGCTACGGCATCCAGGTAGGCGTCATTCGGTGAAATACAGACTGCCTGAGCCACTTCATCGTGTTCCGCTTGCGACATGAGATCAAGAGCAATCCACTTAGGATCAACCGAACCATCGGCGATCACGAAAATCTCCGAGGGCCCCGCAATCATGTCGATGCCCACTTTGCCAAATACCTGTCGCTTTGCTTCCGCCACAAATCGATTGCCTGGCCCCACGATTTTATCAACGGCCTTGATGCTCTCCGTGCCATACGCGAGTGCTGCCACAGCCTGAGCGCCGCCAATGGTGACCACCCTATCGACCCCAGCCATGGAGGCGGCAGCCATCACGAGCGGATTTAACTTACCGCCCGGGGTTGGTGCCACCATCGTGACATCAGGCACACCAGCCACCTTTGCCGGGATTGCATTCATAAGAACCGACGAGGGGTAACTGGCTTTGCCGCCGGGCACATAGAGACCCGCGCTGGACATCGCGAGTATCCGCTGCCCTAGACGGCTTCCATACTCGTCCTCGATCGACCAATCTTGAATAAGCTGCTGCTGATGGTAACGCTCAATGCGCGCAGCGGCGGTCTTGAGCGCAGATCGCTCAGCGTCACTGATTCGCTGTTCAAATTCGGATAGTCGCTGTCTATCGAAGATCAAGTCAGACATATCCGTGACGGCGTGATCGTCGAGAGACTGCGTCAGCTCAAGAATCGCAGCATCGCCTCGCTCTCTAATACGCCCAATAATCTCACTAACCGTGGTCACAAGCCCGGGATCAATCACCTCCATGGGCGCTTGAAGCGCTGCTATCTGCGCGTCGAAGTCGGGTGCATCGCTGCTTAGTCGGCGAATGTCAGACTTCATTTCTCAGTCCTTCGTAGCGCAACAGCATCCGAAATAGACTCAAGCAAAGTCGAAATAATCGGGTTTCGGGTTCGCATTGACGCTTTGTTCACGATGAGCCGTGACGATATATCAGCGATGTGCTCACGTGGCACCATGCCATTGGCTTTTAAGGTATTGCCCGTGTCGACGATATCAACGATTTCATCAGCTAGCCGCATAATGGGCGCCAACTCCATGGCGCCGTAAAGCTTGATGATGTTGGGCTGCAGGCCACGCAGGGAATAGTGCTCTCGAGCGACGTTGACAAACTTGGTAGCCACCCGGATTTTTGCCGCTGTTTTTTGCTGCGCGCCATCAATACCAGCGGTCATCAATCGGCAACGCGCAATCTCGAGATCCAGTATCTCGTAAAGCCCCTCGTCACCAAACTCCATCAAAATGTCTTTTCCAACAACGCCCATGTCCGCCGCACCGTGCCGAACGTAAGTCGGCACATCTGACCCACGCAATAACACGAATTTCACAGACTCGTGCGTCGTTGGGAAAATGAGCTTCCGACTGGTTGCAATGTCATCGAGAGGCACGATTCCTGCCCCCTCAAACAAGGGCAAAGTTTCTTTGAGTATTCGGCCTTTTGTCAGCGCAATTGTGAGCGTATCCGCTTCGCTAGGCATCAATCACCTCATTTTCCGGACGATGTCAGCGCCCACTGATTGAAGTTTCTCTTCGATACGCTCGTAACCACGGTCTATGTGATAAATGCGATCTACCCGCGTCTCCCCTTGTGCAGCAAGACCGGCGATCACCAAACTGGCTGATGCTCGAAGGTCTGACGCCATAACAGGCGCTCCGCGAACCTCTTCCTGCCCCTGAATGATAACGGAATGTCCATCGATGGCGATGTTGGCGCCCATACGCGACATTTCCTGAGCATGGATTAAACGATTCTCAAAAATTGTTTCTGTAATGCGGGCAACCCCGTCAGCAAAGAGATTAAGTGCTGTAAATTGCGCCTGCATGTCCGTTGGAAACCCCGGATAAGGCGCCGTTGTAATGTTCACGGTACGAGGCCGCTTACCGCGCATGTCAGCTTTAATACAGGTGCCTTCCACCTGCACATCAACGCCGGCCTCACGCAGCTTATCCAGCACAAGCCCCAAGTGCTCAGCGTCTGCACCGTCAACAGTAATACAGCCCCTCGTTGCAGCGGCCGCAACGAGATAGGTCCCTGCCTCAATGCGATCTGGCATGACGGTGTACTGACACGAATGCAGGGTCGAGACGCCTTGTATTGTGAGCGTATCGCTGTCGTCACCGGAAATCACAGCACCCATAGAACGCAAAAACTTAACAAGATCGGTTATCTCTGGCTCTCGCGCTACGTTACGCAGAATCGTCTCGCCATCCGCAAGCGCAGCAGCCATCAATAGGTTCTCAGTTCCCCCAACGGTCACCGTCTCAAAGGTGAAATCACATCCGCGCAATCCGCCTTCGGTGGTAGCAACGATATACCCGTCACGCACGTCAATCTGCGCACCCATTGCCTCAAAGCCCTTTAAATGGAGATCGACGGGACGACTTCCAATGGCGCAACCACCGGGGAAAGAGACTTCCGCACGCCCAAACCTTGCGAGCAAAGGACCCATCACCAAAATCGAGGCGCGCATCGTCTTCACCAATTCATAGGGCGCTCTGCGACTGTTCAAGTGTTCAGCCGATATGCAAAGAACGCCCGACTCATCAACAGCGGCCTCAACACCCAAGGCGCCAAGCAGCTCGATCATCGTGGTGACATCGTTAAGATGAGGAACGTTAGACACTCTCAACGTTTCAGAGGTCAGCAAGCTCGCCGCAAGAATAGGCAGTGCCGCGTTTTTTGCGCCAGAGATAGCCACCCGACCCTGCAGTGGCTTACCACCGCGAATGACAAAATAATCCACGTTAGAAATTCCGCGTCAGGGTGTTTTCGCAATGATATTGACAGCGTGAAGCTCACCGGATCGAATGAACTCATTCAAAGGGGCGTAAACTTTTTGCTGGCGTGCCACTGGCCTAAGCCCCTCAAAGATCTCACTGACAACCGTTATCTGGCAATGTGAACCATCAAGCTGAATATCAATACTCGCCCCGGGGAATGCGCTCTCGAGCGCATGGGTAATCGTTGTCTCATTCATCATCGAGGTCCTCTGGTAAATTCGCCGCAACGTCCCACTCGGCCACAACGGTGCCGACATTACCCTGCGCCGCCTTCGCGGCCGACGCGAATTGATTCTGGTAAATCTGGCCCAAGTTAATGTCTTCGACAATTAAGTTACGAAGACGCCATGTACCGTCACGCCGCTTGCCCATTTGATAGCGCACCGTGTAGGTTCGATCGCCCGAGCCGTACACCAGCTGTGTAACCGAAGCCGAGCGAGCGCTCGGGTCAATATCATCTCCATCAACGATTTCGAACTTTGACCCACTAAAGGCCAATAAGCCCTTCGCGTAAGTCCTGATCAATCCCGATTTAATGATGCCTGTAAAGGTTTCAAGCTGCTCACGGAGTGCCTTCTTACCCTCTGCGTCTAGGCGCTTGTATCGCGCATTCGACGCGTATTCACCCATCACGCCTTTGGCAAAACCCCGCCAGTCGATGGTGGCATCGAGCACCTCGCCTATTTCCCTGTAAAAGCGGTCTGGATCTTCATCGAAGTACTCGGGCGCACCATCAATAATCGTCATGATCTGGCTCGTGGTAAATTCGATGATCGGCTTAGGTGCCTTATCATTGACTTCAGCTGTGCTCGATAACGCGAGCCCCATGAGGATAAATGCGGTGAACCCTTTACCGAATAACGCCGAGATTTTCATAATGTTCCTTTCTAACCCGCCTTTACCGGGATGATCGCGCCTGTCTCAGCGTTAAGTGTCGTTCTAACGCCGACGAGATCGAGTATGATAACCGATCGCTTGGATTCCGCAGCGAGTTTTNNCGATCAAGGTGTACCATTACCCAAATGTTAGACATGTTTTTTATAGTTGCTGGGCTAATCGGGCTCGTTTGGAGTTCGGATAAGTTTGTTGATGGCGCNGCAGCAATCGCTAGATGGGCNGGNCTNTCGCCCTTNCTCATCGGCTTNACCATCGTCTCACTCGGCACTTCGGCGCCTGAGATCGTCATCTCAATCATAGCGTCGCTCTCNGGNTCNGGTGAATTGGCCGTGGGTAATGCGCTNGGATCNAATATTGCCAATACNGGATTGGTTCTNGGCGTCACGCTGATCATTAAGTCGATGGCTGTTGAGGCCTCAGCAANCCGAAGAGAACTCCCTCAAATGATGGGCGCCACNCTACTNGCAGGTGCNCTGCTCGCTGATGGCGAGCTCTCNNTTTTGGACGGNACCGTATTGCTAAGCGCGCTCANTNTATTTCTGTTTCTANTGTCTANACGNGGACCNGGCAAGGAGGCCACAGGCNGTCGAGGCAGNAGCANCATCGGCTGGGCTGGCATGGCTCAAATTTNTNGGNGGGCTNGTGCTGCTCGTCATCTCATCNCGGGTTTTGGTCATAGGCGCGGTGAANGTTGCNACCGCTTTGGGCGTNTCTGAGCTCATTGTCGGGNTGACGATTGTGGCCATCGGGACCAGCCTACCTGAGCTTGCNGCTTCCGTAGTGAGTGCCGTAAAAGGACACGCTGATATGGCGATCGGCGCCATACTGGGCAGTAATATTTTCAACCTCCTCATCGTACTCCCNATTCCAGGGCTTTTAGGTCCGCTACCGCTAGACGCCAGCGTGTATNACCGAGACTGGNTTTACACCGCTTTTACGGCCTCACTGCTCGCGCTTTTTATGTGGCAGGCTCAACGTAGCGCTAGCCGNCATCAAAAANCCAGCGGTGAACTCAGTCGTTTCGCTGGTGTCGTATTACTGGGTACNTATATAACCTATCTTGGCATTTTGATAACGGCTCCGGACCTCGCAGGGTAACTATGACTCATCAACCCATNCGTTCGTCAATCGACTCGGCACTGAGAACCATCGATATTGAGATGAGGGCGGTGGACGCTCTNAAATCCCGCATCGACGAGGGCTTTGCCGAGGCTGTTAGCANTCTCGCCGCAGCTAATGGCAGAGTCATCGTGAGCGGTATGGGNAAAAGTGGACATATCGGTAGCAAAATCGCGGCGACCTTGGCCAGCACNGGCACCCCNGCTCAGTTTGTNCACCCAGCCGAGGCCTGCCACGGTGACATGGGNATGATTACACANAGCGATGCTGCTTTGCTTATGTCTAACAGCGGAACAACCAGTGAAGTGACGGCCCTNCTTCCGATGCTTAAGCGCCTCGGGATACCCATTATTGCCATGACCGGAAACCCCGACTCACTCCTGGCAACCNCTGCAGACATTCACNTGAATATAAGTGTCGATGAAGAAGCGTGNCCGCATGATCTTGCACCCACCGCAAGTACNACAGCCAATCTCGTCATGGGCGACGCTTTGGCTGTCGCNCTACTTGAGCACAAGGGNTTCACAGCAGAAGATTTTGCCTTNACTCACCCGGGTGGNGCGCTAGGGCGTCGGCTTTTAACTCGCGTCTCAGACCTTCAAGTTACNGGGGCTGANATTCCNCANGTTGCCCCGTCAACATCCTTAGCGGATGCGCTGATGGTNATCTCGGCTAAGGGGTTAGGAATGTCCACCGTNACCGANGATAACAATGCGCTACTNGGCATCTTCACNGATGGNGACTTGAGACGGGTACTTGANCAAGGTCANGACTTAAATANGACCGAGGTCGGTAGTGTNATGTCACANGGTGCAAAGACAATCGACTCAGATGCACTTGCGGCTGAGGCGGTTAAGCGCATGGAATCAGACGGAATCAGCGCACTCGTNGTCACGGATAAAACGGGNGCCGTGACGGGCGTNATCCATCTCCTCGCACTNTTAAGGGCCGGTATCGTATGAGCGAAAGTAGCCCGATAAAGCTTTTGGTTCTAGATGTTGACGGCGTGATGACCGACGGCAAAGTCACCTACACGAGTGATGGTCAGGAACTCAAGTCGTTTAATATTAAAGACGGTGTAGGAATAAAACGCGTGCAACAAGCGGGCATTCAAACCGCCATTATTACCGGTCGNGTATCNCCCATGGTGGCNCGAAGAGCCACAGAGCTTGGNATTCATCATGTGATTCAGGGCCGTGAAGACAAGCTGANNGCGCTCAANGAACTCCTTCGNTCAGTGGCAATTGAGCTTCACGANGTGGCCTACATGGGCGACGACNTACCGGACATNGATGCTATNGCCANCACNGGAATGGGTGCTTGCCCCAAAAACGCCGTCCCGGCNGTTGTCTCCAAAGCAGATTGGGTCNCATCACTTAATGGGGGCGAAGGCTGCGTTCGCGAATTCTGTGATTATCTACTNGNNGATGTCACCNCGTGAAATGGAGTATTAGCGGCGCTCTGCTTGGCGTCATGGCCGTCTTGCTGATTTTTGCGCGTCTCGAAAACGAAGCCCCAACGAGTTTGGAGGCGCGAAAGTTGGTCTCCACNGAGCTGANNAATTTAGAACTNATTCGCTACGANACTTCGGGCCGCANNCTAGAGACAAGCCATGCCGACCACGCAGTCCANCTTGAAGGGGATTCACAGATGTTGATGGGCGGTCTTCACGTTGAACGCGAGGACGAGCAAGGNGTGCGCTGGCAACTAGAGGCACCGCGCGGACTTTCGAGATTAAGCGATGACACCCTTANGCTNACAGGCGGCGTAANNGTAACNCGGGGAGCCGACGTCACGCTTGAGACCGACGAGCTCACCATTGATGCAAACACCCATCTCGCGTCATCATCGTCTCAAGCNANCATNATNAGNNCGAGAGGTNTAACAACNGGCTCTCAACTGCAGATTGATTTTCGCGGCGGAACCGCAAANTTGCGGGGGGATGTCGCGTCCAGCTTTAGTAAAGGAANCAGCGAAAAGTGAATTGTGAGTATCCCCNAGGGANCAGATTAATCAGCGTCTTGCTGGCGATACTGCTGGCCACNAGCGCNNTCGGCTCCTTCGCAAACGATGCCGATCAACCGATNGAAATATCGGCAGATCAGGTGACACGCGAGGAGCCATCNGGCCTGACAACCTACCGNGGTTCCGTTGAGCTTCGNCAAGGCTCGCTTGAGATCAANTCAGAGCGGTTGGTCTTTTCATTTGATGACAAAGGCGCGTCGATCATTACCGCCACGGGCACGCCTGCAACGCTGAAGCAAACCCCGAGTGACCGTGAGACNCCCATCAACGCGCAAGCCAATGCCATCGAATATCAAGAGACAANAGACCGCATTCGCCTNATNGGTGAGGCGCGAATACTTCAAGACGGTGCGGTGATAGAGGGCAGCACAATAGAGTACATTGTCAGTTCGCAGCGTGTNATCGCNGCGGGATCGCCCAGTGGAAAAAAGCCTCAACGCGTGAAAGTAACCATCCCACCGAANTCGCTTAGGGANAATNCAGGTCGTGACTGAGGTTCTCACTGCAAAGGGTCTGGCCAAGTCATATCGTGGCCGCCGTGTCGTTAACGGNATGTCAATGTCGGTAAACGCCGGCGAGATTATTGGACTCCTNGGACCCAATGGCGCAGGAAAAACCACTTGCTTNTACCTCATGGTCGGCTTGGTTNNGACCGATGAGGGGCGCATNACACTCTGNGGTGAAGATGTCACNGCGCTGCCCATTCATCTAAGAGCAAGACAGGGTTTGGGCTACCTCCCTCAAGAGGCCTCNATTTTCCGTCGACTTTCCGTCGAAGACAACCTTATGGCCATTATCGAAACCCGAGATGACTTAACGGTGACCGAACAACAAAACCTNTGTGACGANCTTCTTCACGAGTTTCACATCACGCATCTTCGATCATCACTTGGTCAAAGTTTNTCGGGGGGNGANCGGCGTCGAGTGGAGATCGCCCGCGCACTCGCAACGGACCCAAAGGTCATTTTATTAGATGAGCCATTCGCCGGTGTAGACCCNATATCCATATCGGACATAAAAGCNATTATCACCCANCTTCGNGACCGNGGNATCGGGGTATTAATCACAGACCACAANGTCCGCGAAACACTCGACATCTGTGAGCGGGCCTACATAGTTAGTGAGGGAAGTGTGATTGCTGAGGGCGACGCACAAAGCATTCTCGACAATGCGAACGTCCGTAAAGTATACCTCGGCCAGGACTTTCGGCTGTAAGTTCTCGCTGCGTACAACGAACATAGCAATGTAAGCAAAAGGTAGGCCAAGCGGTTTGCCTTTGTTGAAATGAAAGCGCTAAACTGTCTATCCAACGGCTTCTCAAAGAGATTCATGAAGCAAGCTCTGCAGTTAAAGCTCGGTCAACAACTAACGCTGACACCTCAGCTGCAGCAAGCTATTAAGCTCCTTCAA
>NZIJ01000034.1 GCA_002689915.1 Halieaceae bacterium
GATCTCTGAAGATCCCCGAGAGCGTCACAACGACATCAACACGCGGTCGGCCCAATTCTTCGAGATCGATTAACTCTGCGCCACTCAGGCGGCCATAGCTGTCGAACCGCGGTCTGGCACCAATGAGCGCAAGGGCCTGCCCAATAGCGATACCCTCGCTTTTTAAGTTATCTGTGCCCCAGAGAACCAAGGCGATAGAGGTCGGCATCACGCCAGCATCCTCAAAATGTCTCTGCGTTAACTGCTCGGCCTGGCGGCGTCCCTCAATCACAGCGAATGCACTAGGCAAACGAAAGGGATCGAAACCGTGGATGTTGCGCCCCGTCGGGAGGCTCTCTGGGTTTCTGATCAGATCACCGCCTGATACCGGCGAGATGAAGTGACCATCAAGTGCGCTAATGAGAGCAGGTAATTCGTGCTCGGTGCCTAAATTCTCTGAGGCTGTCAGCAATCGATTGGCGAGTTCATCAATATCATCCGACGGGACCTGGTGCTCTGCCAGAAGCCCTTTCAGCCCTCCCAAGTCGTTGGACTGCAGATAGCCATCCAATCGGGCGGGATCAATCTCGTGCGCACCACCTGCCTCTGCAATGGCCGCAATGGTTTCCGCGCGTTCTGACGCGAGAAGGGACCCACCAATGACGTGCATCCCAAATGGGATGAGTGATTGCTCTATTTCATCTAGCTGTGACCTGAGTTTTGAAATCCAAAGGTCCGCGTCAAGTGCAGAGGCCTCCAATGGATCATGGACGAGCTCGCAACGGTCGGCTTGGGCGGAGATGGCTTCCAACAGTTGCTGAAGATGAGTCTCTGTCGCACCCGGCTCACGACCCCGCCACAGATCAATCATTGAACGCAGTTCTTGAAACTCTTTGTGTAAGTCAGCCTTGGTAACCGGTGGTGTCAGATAACTAATTAGGGTGGCAGCAGACCGGCGTTTGGCTATCAAACCCTCTGACGGATTATTGGCCGCATAAAGATAGAAGTTGGGTAGATCCGCTATGAGCCTGTCTGGCCAGCATTTGCTCGACAGTCCCACCTGCTTCCCGGGCATGAATTCAAGCGCACCGTGGGTACCAAAGTGAAGAACCGCGTCCGCCGCGTAATCTTCCCGTAACCAGCGATAGTAGGCGGAGAAAACATGGGTCGGCGCCAAACCGCCCTCAAAGAGCAGTCGCATAGGGTCTCCCTCGTACCCCATGGCAGGCTGCACCCCGACAAATACATTTCCAAACGATTGACCCAAAACAAATAAACGTCGTCCATCGGTCCAATGCTTACCCGGGGCGGGTCCCCACTGTTTTTCAATCTCCTCGAGGTAAGGCTCACGGGCCACATGATCATCTACCGAAATGGTTGCGTGGACATTTGCCTCAGCGCCATAAAGCTCGGCATTACCCTTTAACAGAGAATCCCGAAGCGCCTCAACACTCTCTGGGAGCTCGACGTCGTAACCCGCTCGACTCAAGGCTTTCAAACTATTGTAGAGCGACTCAAAGACACTCAGGTGCGCCGCCGTTCCCATTGCACCGCTATTAGGTGGGAAATTAAACAGCGTAATTGCGATCTTTCTCTCTGACCTTTGCTTGCGTCGTAACGCAACGAGCTTTGATACCCGGCTCGCTAAGCGATCAATGCGCTCGGTCTCGGGACTCATGTCAAACGAACGCTTGGGGTCCTCTCGGTCACGGCCGCTGAATACCATCGGTCCCGTGGCTCCATCCAACTCGGGTATCGCCACCATGATGGTTGCCTCAACAGGCATAAGCCCCATGGGCGATTCTCGCCACTGGTTAATACTCTGGAACTCTAGCGCCTGAACGGCCAAATACGGCACATTCAGCTGAGCCAGCATTTCTTGTGCGGCATCCGTATCGTTGTAGGCTGGCCCGCCAACGAGTGAAAATCCCGTAAGCGAGATCACCGCGTCAACAATTGACTCGCCCTCGCTCATGAAAAATCGTTTGACGGCAGGACGCGCGTCCAAGCCAGATGCAAAGGCAGGTATTACGCGCAGCCCGCGCGCTTCGATGGCGCGAATGACCGCGTCATAGTGGCGCGTATTCCCCGCCAGCGCATACGAGCGCATCAACAGTAAACCCACCGTCCCTTGCGTTTCTGCCGCATCATCCACGGGTGCCACGGTATCGCTTATACGCTGCCTGCCGTCGACGTGGTAGACACCCACATCGGGATACTCAATCGGCGGCTCCTCGCGAGCCACTTTTCTCAGTACCTCACGTGGTCCCGCTGCATAGCGATGAATCAGAAAACTCACAAGCCGGGTTAAGTTGTCCTCTGAGCCTGCCAGCCAGTATTGCAGTGTTAGGAAGTAGGCACGAACATCCTGTGCCGTTCCGGGAATAAACCGAAGAATACGAGGTAAACGCCTCAACATAGCGAGCTGGCGCTCCCCGGATGCGCCGGGTTTTCCATCTTTTGGGGCACCACGAAGACGCTTGAGAAGTGCTACGGGACCCGAGGGCTCCCCATCCATGGTGAATCGACCCATTCGAGTAAATTGCATGATCTCGGGTGCGGACATGCAGCAGACCATGGCATCGCAGCTATCTCGACGCGCAGCGAGTGCATCAGAAATCGCTTTNATATGNGGTTCCATNAACAGCATCGTCACAATAATGATGTCNCCTGAGGCGATCGCATCCTTACANTGCTTCAACGCTGAGGCATCCGCCTCCCACTCTGTGGCGGCAAAGCTTTTGAAATTTACGGCAGGTAGGTCGCAGNCAAGGCGTTTCTCGGCGCGCGTGATCGCGCCATTGACATGGTTATCAAGTGTGACGAGAACGACGTTGATNGGCGTCGCGGCGTCAGCTGCTAAAGTGTGCTTTCGCGTCATATAGCGTATCTACTTGAATCGTTGAAATGCCCTGCTCTTCCGCAAAACGCTCTGTATTTCGACGCGCNTTACCTCTTACGAAGAACGGAATTTTTCGCAACTCCTTTTCNGCTTCGAAGGCCCAAACAATGTTGCCCTCGTTAATTACTTCACCACTNTCACTCTTTGAACGAGCGCCCTCTCCCTCACTTCCCAAGTGAGAGGGACCCACACTGTCATTGAANTCAAAATCGTCACGAAACATGTGCAGNAGATGCTCTTCAAGGCCCATGATCAGTGGATGTACCCAGGTGTCGAACAGTACNTTTGCCCCTTCAAAACCCATTTGTGGCGAGTACCNNGCAGGGTAATCTTGGACATGCGCTGGCGTTGAAATAACGGCACACGGTATGCCNAGGCGTTTGGCAATGTGCCGCTCCATCTGCGTNCCTAAAACCATCTCAGGTTGGAGCTCCTGAACTCTGGCTTCGACTTCCAAATAGTTGTCAGTAATGAGTGCTTCAAGGCCGTACTCTTTGGCTGCGGCTCTCACATCGCGAGCCCGCTCGCGGCTGTAAGTACCCAAGCCCACNACTTCNAAGCCCATCTCNTNGCGCGCTATCCGCGCCGCNGCTATCGCGTGACTGCCATCANCAAACACAAAGACACGCTTNCCCGTAAGATAAGTCGAGTCGATNGATCGTGAGTACCACGGAAGCCGCGAGTCACCCACTGAATCGATATTGATANTCAGGCCCAACACTTGAGCTACTTCAGCAATGAAATCGCGGGTTGCACCCCATCCCATTGGCATCGTTTGGATCGTTGGCATGCCGAACNTTCGCGCCAACCAGCTGCAGGTGAGATCNGAAACCTCAGGACACAAGTTAACGTTNGCATCGGCATTCGGTATCGATTGCAGGTCCCNTGGCGAAGCACCCAGNGGNGCTACAACNTTNACGTCAACNCCCATTGAGGCGAGCANTCTCTCAATTTCCACCACATCATCACGACACCTAAAGCCCAACTTAGTAGGGCCCANCAAGTTAACGCTTGGGCGNANNGCCGGNTCTCGTTTTGGTCGCTCTGTGCCGGGTGCGGGTGCCTGCCGAGANAGNAGTCCGCGCACGAGCTGNTAAAACGTTTCTGACGCGCCCCAGTTTTCTTTACGNGTGTACGCNGCCATTTCCAGCGGAATNACCGGGACAGGCAAATCTGCACCAAGGGCCAANGCCCCGGGTTGATCTTGAATNAGCTCTGCAGTGCAAGAGTCAGCCACCANNAGAACCTGCGGTTTNAATCGCTCAGCAGACTCGCGAAGCGACTGAATAACCATCTCCGCGGTGGATGCCCCAAGATCACGAGCCTGGAATGTCGTGTAGGTAACGGGCGGTCGTTGCCCATCGCGCTCGATCATCGTAAACAGGAGATCGGCATAGGTATCGCCNTGGGGNGAGTGCAGCATAAGGTGCACATCGCGCATAGAGGCCGCGATTCGGATTGCNCCCACATGAGGCGGCCCCTCGTATGTCCAGAGTGTTAGCTCCATGAGCCGACCTCCAGAATCGCTTCCCGAACNAGAGGCTTAGCGAAGAGCCCNGCGAGATCACCTGCNTGGTCGAACCCNTGCACCGGCGAAAATACGAGCTCAATCGACCACTTTGTTCGCAGTCCTTCTGACTCCAGCGCGTTCGCAATACCCATTCCACAGATAGTGAGGTCAGGCCGCGCCTCGCGAACACGATTGAGCGCNGGATCTAAATCTTGGCCCTCGACAATNCGAACATCGGGAGACAGGCGTCGCAGCTCACCTCGCATGATCAATTGATCGTGGAAGGGTGTCCCGATCTCGTTGATGCTCAGACCACACTCCTCGCTTAAAAAGCGAGCCATGGGAATTTCAAGCTGGGAGTCGGGTAAAAAATGCACGCGCTTGCCNTCAAGCTTGGACGCGTGCGANGCAACAGCNCGCTTTGCNCGCTGATAAGGTAACTCGAGGACTTGCTGTGTANGGGAATCATCGACNCCGTGCGTTTTNGCAATGGCCTCAAACCAGGACTTNGAGCCCTCNGCACCCAGTGGNAAAGGNGCNTCTATGAGATTTGCNCCACGCTCAATTAACGCGCGAGCCGTCTCTCCAACGAACGGTTGTGCCGCAACAAGTCGTGTNCCTTTCCCGACTGCGGGCAAATCACCGGCTTTACGACCAGGGTAGAAGTGCACATTGGCGATACCCAGATCATCGAACAATCGTCTAAATTGATCTTCAACGATGTCNGAGACTGTACCNAGAACGATTAAATTCTCCTCAGTGCTCGCCAANNAGGGCANCTCAGCCACNGTGCTCTTNAGGCATTGGTCTTCCCCTTGCGTGAAAGTTGTCTCAATACCACTGCCGCTAAACGCTGANATGCGGACTTTGTTTTCATGCTTNGCTTGCAACTTGACTGCCGCNGTTTCCAANTCCAGTTTGATGACCTCAGATGGGCAAGAGCCAACCAAAAANAGNCGGTTGATGCCAGATCGNCGNGCAATCAACTCNGATACAACGCGATCTAGCTCCTCGTGACAGTCAGCCATACCTGCTAAGTCACGCTCACCAAGAATCGCGGTTGCAAACCGNGGCTCAGCNAAAATCATNACGCCTGCAGCCGACTGAATAAGATGGGCNCATGTNCTTGANCCNACGACGAGGAAAAAGGCGTCCTGTATTCGGCGGTGAAGCCAGATAATCGAGGTNAGGCCNCAAAANACTGCGCGTTGCCCGCGCTCTTGGGTTTGTGGNCCCGGATGGTGCTCTTCAACCGAACTTGCGATCACACCACTCATGACTTAGCTCCANTNNTTAAATCGAGTCCCGCATAAGCAGGCTGGCTTGGCACATCGGGCGANGCCGATCGTGCTTGCTGAAATTTCATTAGGAACTGAATCGCGTTGACCAGGTAAGNNACATANGCCGCAAGCGCNACCATCATTTGCTCTTGTGGCGTCCCGNAACTTGTNAGCCACATCAGTAAGTAAAGTGTATGCAGTGCGATNACACCCATACTCACCACGTCCTCCCAAAAGAACGCCGGCGCAAACAGATAACGCCCAAACACCACCTTCTCCCAGATNGCGCCTGTGACCATGATCGAGTACAGAATGAATGTTTTTAATATGACTGATGCCGTGGCAGCGAGAAGACCGGTGCCGTTAAGCAAAAAGTTCACCACGAAAACCGTACTAATGGCGAACACCAAGAACTGAAGCGGAGCTAGTACACCTTGGACGAGCGTCCACACCGTCTCATCGCGACGCTTCTTTTGCTCGGGCGTATACAGGCCACCACTTATCGAGTCTCTCGCATTGTCACTCACGGCATTAACCCCGCTATGCACGTGACACGTTTACCGGCGCATCGCACGCAGATTTCGCGTCATCTTATGAATTTGCAGAGTAGTGTTCGGCCCAAACAGTGTCAACTAAATATTACAGTGATCCTGAACTAAAGATTTGACGTATTAAAGATATTGCCATTGAAGTGTAAAGAGACTGATGACGACCCGTCGAACGCTGTGTAACATTTGGATTTACAAGACAATAAGGCCGACACAGCCGCTTAAAGCAGTCTCGGAGTTACCCACGCAGTGAATACCGTATCAGCGCCCTCTTCTGAACTTTTGCTTCAGCATCTCGCGAGCATTCAATTCACCATCAGTGGGACGGGCTTCATCGTCGATACCGATGTGAACAACCCCTCCAGCATGCTGCAGCCCGACGACCTGATTGGAAGCTCGGCCAACGAAGTAATTGCCGCTGAGTCAGCACCGGCGTTGAATGCCAAACTCACCGAAGCGCGCCGAAACAAGGGCACCGCGGTACGGTGCGATATCACGCTAACACCCCGTAACGGCAACTCCGTACCTTTACTTTGCTGGCTGTGCTGCGAGAGCAATAACGACGACGTTCGAGTGGCCGCGCTAGACTTGTTACCCGAGGCTAGCCTCCGGCATCAGTTACTCAATGCTCAACATGCTATGGAACGTGACTATTGGTCGAAGCGCAGACTAGAAGCACGGTACCGGAGACTACTCGATATGGTTTCCGATGGGTTTGTTGTTGTCGATGACAACAGTGGTCGAATTCTTGAAGCCAATCCGGTCGCTGCGATGTTGCTGGCGGCGCCCGGCGCCAACTTAGTCGGAAAAGCATTCCCTGTGGGTCTGGATGACGCCGCTCGCAGTATTGTCGAGCGACTCACCCGAGAAGCGCGAAGTGTCACTACTACCGTAGACGGTATGCTGAGGAATGACGGGGGTCTTGAGCTCAATATAGCGATGACCTATCTCCGACAATCGGGCGAAGGCAGATTACTCGTCAGGCTCAGAGATGACAGTGAGCGAGATGTCGCTGGGGCTGAATTCCAACCCTTCTTCAACGACGCACCGGACGGTATTTTGGAGCTCGACGAGCAGGGAATTGTAACCGCGGCCAATGGCTCGTTCCTCGAAATGGCCGGACTGGCGTCTATTGAGCTCATCGAAGGTAGACGAGCCGACCGCTGGATCGGCCGATCCGCCGTTGACCTCAATATTGTGCTCGACCACTCAAAGCAAGAGGGATCGGTTCGGCTTTATTCCACAACCCTACGAACTGAGACCGAATCATCGGTCGACATAGAGCTTTCGGTTGCGCGTGTTGGTAAAAATGGCTCCACTCGCGTTCTTTTATTTATCCGCGATATCAGTCGAAGAATCACACCAGATCAATCTGTAGACGATCACTTGCCGAGGTCGATTGAACAAATTACGGATCGTGTGGGGCGGGTCCCATTGAAAGAACTTGTGCGCGAATCAACAGATGTTATCGAAGCGCTCTGCATCGAAGCTGCGCTAAAACTAACGAGTGGTAACCGTGCTTCAGCAGCTGAACTTTTGGGCCTAAGCCGTCAGAGTTTGTACACAAAGCTCCGACGTTTTGACTTGGGCGATGCCGAGGTCGACATTGACCGCGAAGCGGTGTAAATAAATAATTACTTATAATTTGTAATGATTTGTTGACTGTTTCTCTCGGCATGTACACCATGCTGAGATGGCAAATTCGACGACGGTTACAGCGGGGGCGACGTCCGGATCATCGATCAGCGACTATATTCAGCTCCTTAAACCCATCACATGGTTTCCTCCCATGTGGGCACTCATGTGCGGCCTTGTCTCTGCCGGTGTCACACCAATCAGTGATCCCTGGTTATTTGCATTCGGAATTATACTTACGGGACCCCTGGTCTGTGGTGCGAGTCAAATCATTAATGACTGGTGCGACAGGGAAGTCGATGCCATTAATGAACCCGACAGGCCCATCCCCTCTGGGCGAGTCCACGAAAGACGCGCCCTACAGTTCGCTTTTCTCTGGTCGCTCATTGCTCAAATATGGAGTTTTAGCCTTGGAATCTGGGTGGCTTGCGCTACAGCCGTCGGCCTCATTCTCGCGTGGGCTTACAGCGCACCACCGCTTCGACTAAAACAAAACGGATGGTGGGGCAACTTATCCGTAGCGCTTAGCTATGAAGGCCTCGCATGGGTGACAGGCGCGGCCATCGCCATCGGCGGTGACCTCCCTAGCAGCAGTATTTTACTGATTGCCTTTCTTTACAGTTTAGGCGCTCACGGCATCATGACGCTCAACGACTTCAAAGCCATTGAAGGCGACCTTGCCATTGGCATCCGAACGCTGCCCGTCCAACTTGGCCCCGAGCGCGCTGCTCGGCTCGCCTGCGGGGTCATGCTAACGCCTCAACTTGTCGTCTTGGTCCTAATGCAAAACTGGGGGCATACCCTCGCCGCTACGTTGGTTGCCGTGTTAGTTGTCGGCCAAGCACTGGCCATGTCACGCTTTCTTCGCGACCCAAAATCACTCGCGCCTTGGTACAACGGTATTGGCGTTACCCAATACGTCGCTGGAATGATGGTTACAGCCAGTGCAATGGGAGGCTACCTTGTCTAACTTTCAGACGCTGTCGTGGTTTGCCATTTTCCGATTGGGCCTGATTCAAACGGCGCTCGGTGCCCTCGTCTTTTTGCCAACCAATACCCTGAATCGAATCATGGTCGTCGAGTACGCGCTCGCCGCATCAATTCCGGGATTCTTAATTACGCTACACCATGTCGTGCAACTCGCGCGTCCATACATAGGTTATGGCAGCGACGGCGGCAGTCGAAGAACCCCTTGGATCGTTGGTGGGATGATCATCCTGGCTGCGGGGAGTTTCACCGCCACGCTGGGCGCAACACTGATTCCCTCTCTCGGCATCGGAGGTCACCTAATTGCCGCACTCGGCTACCTGCTCATCGGTGTGGGATCGGGCGCTGCAGGTACTTCCCTACTCGTACTTCTGTCTAAACAAGTAAGTGATGACCGCAAACCCGCTGCGGCTTCTTTAGTGTGGTTTATGATGATCATGGGCTTTGCTATCACCGGCGGCGTAACCGGGCAATTGCTCGATCCGTTCTCAGAAATGAGGCTGCTATGGGTCGTTTCAGGCACAGCCGCAATCGCCCTCGTCATGAGCTTTATTGCCGTGATCGGTATTGAGAAAACACAGAACAACTCGCAGCCTGACGCAGCCGGAGGTGTCGAAAAGAAGCCTCCTTTCAGTGTGGCTATTAAAGAGGTGTGGGGCGAGGATCACGCTCGGCGCTTCACCATTTTTGTTTTTGCCTCCATGCTCGCCTACAGCGCACAAGATCTCATTTTGGAGCCCTTCGTAGGCCTCACCTTTGGCTGGACTGTGGGTGAGACGACTGCACTGGCAGGCATGCAACATGCGGGTATGTTGCTGGGCATGTTCGCCATGGCTTTTTCGACCTATGCTTTGAAGTCTAGAACACGCCACATCCTACATTTATGGATCAGAGGCGGATGCCTGATATCGGCAGCATCTCTGGCCCTATTGGCGCTTGGCGGTCTCATTGGTGGTAGCTCTTGGCCCATCAACCTGAATGTATTCATTCTGGGTGTTGCTAACGGAAGCTTTGCCGTTGCAGCCATTGGCGGAATGATGATGCTGGCGAGTCAGGGTCGCTCGCAACGAGATGGACTAAGAATGGGGCTCTGGGGCGCTGCTCAAGCCATCTCTTTTGCGCTGGGAGGGTTCCTCGGAACTGTCGCTGTTGACGTTGCAAGCCTATGGCTAGACAACCCAGCCGCCTACGGACTGGTGTTTTTTGCTGAAGCAGCCCTGTTCGTCTGGGCCGCCAGCCTTATTTTTGACATTGATCAACAAGTTCAAAATACAGACCGGGAAAACGAAGTAACCACAGAACGGTTTCCACTAGAAAATCCATTAGGGGGTATCAACCCATGACCGACGCAAAGTCCGATTTTGATGTCATTGTCGTAGGTGGAGGGCCATCCGGCGCCACAGCAGCCCACGAGATCGCGCTCGCGGGACATCGCGTTCTTCTTCTTGAGCGTGCCTTCCGAATCAAGCCATGCGGAGGTGCCATTCCGCCCTGCATACTGGGTGAGTTCGATATCCCCAGGTCTCTGCTAAAAGCTGAAATTCAATCAGCGCGAATGATCTCGCCGAAAGCCCAAAAGGTGGATATGCCGATCGAAGGGACCTTTGTGGGAATGGTAGACCGGGATGAATTCGACCCATGGTTGAGACTCCGCGCCCAACGTGCTGGCGCAGAGCTAGAGCTTGCTGCGTTCAAATCACTCAAATACCTCGATGACAACACAATCGAAGTTACCTACGTCTCTAAAGATGAGGAATCGGAAGTGTGCACAGCCACCGCGCGTTGTGTGCTCGGAGCAGACGGTGCTCGCTCCAAAGTTGCCAGACAAGGAGTTCCAAAGTATGCCGATATCCCTTGGGTTTTGGCCTATCACGAGATTGTCGAAGCGCCGAGTAACGCGACACAAAATTATGACCCCGAGCGCTGCGAGGTTTGGTATCAAGGAAAGTTGTCACCGGACTTCTATGCCTGGGTCTTCCCGCACGGGACGTCCGCGAGCATCGGTGTGGGCAGTGCTTTTAAAGACTTCTCTGCCAAAGATTCGGTAGCTGAGCTACGAAGTATCTCGGGGTTAGATAATGCACCGACCATCCGAAAAGAGGGTGCGCCAATCCCTATGAAGCCCATGAAACGCTGGGACGACGGAAAAGGGATCTTAGTTTCAGGAGACGCTGCAGGCGTTGTGGCACCAGCCTCAGGTGAAGGCATCTACTACGCAATGCTCTGTGGGCGACTCAGCGCCGATGCGATAAAAGAATTCCTCGTTACTGGAAAAGCCTCTGCGCTCAAAGCACCACGCAAACGATTCATGAAATTGCATGGGCGCACCTTCTGGGCTTTGGGCCTCCTGCAATACTTTTGGTACCACAGCGATAAGCGCCGAGAACAATTTGTAGAGATGTGTAAAGACGAAGATGTGCAAACGCTCACTTGGCAGTCGTACACGCAGAAAAAACTGGTGAAAAAGAAGCGCAAAGAGCACATCCGGGTTTTTCTGAAAGATGTGGCGCAGTTACTCGGCCTATCCAAAACGGCTGCCTAGTTTGTGGAATCACTCATAGAATCGGGGCTATTAATCGCCTTCATCGGTGTATTAATGATAAGCGAGGCGGTTATTCTCTCGCGCCGATACCGCACAACGGGACGGGGAAAGATACCGCGTCGCTTTGTTTTTAATCTTGCTGCAGGGGCTACGTTGATGGTGGCGGTTCAATCAGCCGTGTGGGACGCCTCGACCGCCCTATTGCTCATACTCCTTGGGCTCGCCGGTATTTTTCATCTGAGGGAATTTAACGAATACTGGCGCGGGGATTAAAAGGCTCTTAAAGCCTTACCGACTCAGAGACGCACCCCAAACACGACCCTAGCGACAGGTTCAGGAGCAAATCTGCCTCCCCAAAAAGAGAGGCAAGGTCCCCAGCTGGTCATGTCCCAGTTACGAACACCCGCCCGTTACCAGGCCGGCTGCATAGCCACTTGCTTTGGCATCTCATTGTAGGACGCAGGCAGCAAGAACAGCCGCAATATTGTCGTTGCGATACCGGCTTGAAGAGCGAGCCGACGTAAACCTGTGAAAAGTCCTGTTTGACCCTCTAACGCATCCACTCGAATATTCAGATCGAGCAACCGCTCGAGACCCCGTTGGAATTTTGGCGATCGGGTATTCAGTGTGAGCGGGAACACCTGCTTTGAAATCTCAGTCGTGATGTCGAAAACAGTGTGATCAAACTCCGTGACATCCATACCAAACGCCTCATAAAGCTTTGGCCGAGAGTGGTCTCGCACGTACATTGTGGTGTACACCAGCACAAGGAACATTTTGATGTAGAGCTTATTGACTCCCGTGAGCAACTTAGGGTTTGCGCGCATCAGCAAGGCAAACGCCTCTCCGTGAGCAAATTCATCATTACACCACTCTAAAAACCACTTAAATATGGGATGGAATCGACGTTCAGGATTACGCTCTAAGTGACGGTATATGGTTATGTAGCGAGCGTAGCCGATCTTCTCGGAGAGATAGGTGGCGTAAAAGATAAACTTAGGGCGGAAGTAGGTGTACTCCTTATCGCGCTTCAGAACACTTAAATCGACCGCGACACCTAACTTGTTGAGCGCTCGATTAATGAAGCCCGCATGACGAGACTCATCTCGCGCCATGTATCGAAAAAGTTTGGCGATCTCAGGATTCCCCACCTTACTTTCAATTTCCTGATACAAAACACACCCCGAGTACTCCGCAGTAATTGAACTGACTAGTAAATCGAGAAATTCAGCTTTTAGCTCAGGATCCGCATCGAGTTCCGCAGGATCGAAATCGTAATTTTGCTTAAAATGCTCTCGGTTCGTATCAAGGTCAAAAGCGGCCATCATTGCATCCCACTCGCTACGAACGGGCTCGATGTCGTATTCACCAATCTCTTTGCAGTTAGTCGTATAAAATCGGGGAGCAAGCGCTCGACTTTCCAGGGCTTGTGCCGTACTGGTATTCAGTGCCTCAGCTTTTGAATCTTGTGTCATGTTTCCCCCGTATATGCACTAAGGTGGAGTGTTTCGAATAGCTCTTAGTGCAAATTTTTAGATTAATTTGCTGTCAACTTTATTTTACCTTAGCAGTTCAATCAAGTTAGGGGACCCTATGCCTAAACCAAAAGGTTATTTTCATGTCTAGCGCACCTGCTGAGCCCCTCTTTCATCTTGGATACGTCAGCACCGAAACAGGCCACCTTGGCACCCAAGGTATGGTCGAGCTGCTAATAGAGGCGCGTCGTGTTAACACTGAGCGCAATCTCACCGGCCTTTTGTTACATCGAGAGAAGTCCTTTTATCAAGTTCTCGAGGGCCCTGAAGAAGAAGTAAAACGAACATTCGAGCGGATAGAGCGCGACGATCGACACACCGCGGTAGACGTCCTCTTCGAGGGGACCGTTGAACAACGCGAATTTGCCGACTGGCAAATGGGCTTTATCAATCTAGACGGTGTCGAGCTCGGCGCGTTAACAGGCTATTCAGACTTTTTGAGTCGCGAAGATAACGCCAAAGATTTCCTCGAAAATCTCAGTCGCGGTAAGCGNNTAGCGCTNATGTTTCGCTCAATGGAATAACCCGTCAGTATCGTCACTANGGCAANCCTTATNGGCTCTNANCCTTGAAATACNNACCGCACGTCCCTATAACTTGAGTAATCATTAAATAAGTTGGGGGTAAATCAAGATGGAAATCATTTCATTCGGCCTCGTCAGCTCCTTGGCGGTTGCCATAATATTGGTCGTCATTCTGGCCAAAGCTGTAAAATTCGTCCCACAAAATAGAGCGTTTGTCGTTGAACGCTTCGGCAAATACACGCGGACGCTTGAAGCGGGGCTCAACTTTCTCAATCCCTTTTTCGATCGCGTTGCCTACAACCGAACACTCAAAGAACAAGCTGTCGATGTACCCTCTCAAGGGGCTATTACACGCGACAATATTTCGCTCATAGTTGATGGCGTGCTGTACCTGAAAGTGTTGGACCCCTACAAAGCCTCCTATGGCGTTGATGACTATGTCTATGCGGTGACGCAGCTCGCTCAAACCACCATGCGAAGCGAGATCGGTAAGATCGAACTCGATAAGACCTTCGAAGAGCGAGAAGCACTCAACAACAATATTGTGTCGCAAATTAATGAAGCTGCGGGCCCTTGGGGTGTGATGGTGCTGCGTTATGAAATAAAGGACATCGAGCCTCCGCGAACCGTCCTAGATGCGATGGAGCGCCAGATGAAGGCGGAGCGAGAGAAGCGTGCCGCTATTTTAGAATCCGAGGGCGATCGTCAATCGTCTATCAACGTCGCTGAGGGTGAGAAGCAAGCCCGTGTCCTTAAAGCTGAAGCCGAAAGAGCTGAGCAGATATTAAACGCAGAGGGAGAGGCAAACGCGATTATTGCCGTCGCTGAGGCGAAAGCTGAAGCGCTCAATAAGGTGGGGGCCGCGGCTAACACTGAAGACGGGCAAAAAGCGGTTCAGCTTGACCTCGCAGAGCAAGCGATATCAGCCAAGCAAGCCATTGCCAGAGACTCCTCAGTGGTACTCCTGAGCGACAGTCAGACTAATGCGTCAAATGTGGTTGCCGAGGCAATGACCATCGTCAATCGTCTTAATGACGTGAATCAAAAGGGCTGAGCCAATGCTTGAGTATTTTAATGAAAATCAAGCGAGTTTTTGGTTTGCATTAGGCGCGCTCGCTCTCATCGTTGAGTTATTGGTGCTCGGTATGAGCACCATTATTTTATTTATGCTGGGCATTGGCGCTCTTGCGACCGGCACGCTCATGTACATGGGCATATTAGGAGAGGGCTGGTTATTGGGAACTGCTGTAACCGGCATCATTGCATTTGCAGCAGGCGTCTTATTGTGGAAACCCCTGAAGCGGTATCAAGAGGCGGAAGTTCCTCGATCTGGGGAGAGCTCTGACTTCTTGGGTATGGAGTTTACGCTCTCGAGCCTGCTCGATGTTGAAAACACCTCGACTCATCAATTCTCGGGTGTCTCATGGCGCGTGGAGCTCGCTCGCGAAGATCAAGACAAATCACTTGCCGCGGGCGACAGGGTACGTGTCGTTGCATTGCACCCCGGAATCCTGGTGGTTGCCGCAATCTAGGGCTTGAGTGCAGCCCTATGCCTTGGGCGGCTGCATAATGGCAAAGTTGCCATCGGCCGTGCAGACGAGCTTTTCTTTGACGTAAAGCTCGCCGCGCACGTTCGCAACACGCTTCCCTTTACTGACAACGTAAGCTTTACAACTCACCTCTCCCGCGAGAACAGGCTTCAGAAAGTTCATCGAAATCTGAAGTGTCGCGCATATCTCGCCCGCATCCAGGCGCTGCATTAATGCCGCTCCTAAGCATGTATCAACCAAAGTAAACAGGGCGCCACCATGAGCAACGCCGTTAGGGTTTAAGTGCGCTTTTTGGATAAGGAGTGACCCAACACTCGTGCCATTTGACTCGGGAAAGATCTCAAGACCAACTAACTCGGCAAAACCCTCATGTTGCATAAAACGCTCCCACTACTGAATCGGACGCGCGCGAGTATATCGTCAACGAGCCACCTTCGCTGTAGTCAATCCGAGAGTTGTTTATCTGCCAACTCGATGGCCTGCGCGAACTCGAGGGGCTTGGATTCAAGGTCTGACTTCATTGTGTCACTCCAACGATTAAGAAATCCAAATAAGCTGATTACAGCCACGATCTCAACGATCTCTCGCTCCCTAAAATGGACCGACAGCGCTTCGAAGTCCGCATCGGTTGACGCGTTAGGCTGTAATGCACCGTGCCAGGCAAGCCGTAATGCGGCTCGCTCCGCATCCGAGAAAAGAGGCGAGTGCTCAAATTCAAATGCAGCAGCGATCTTTTCTGTCGATACACCGAGGTTATTTGCCGAGTGCGAGGTGTGGGCCTGGCAGTAATGGCAACCGTTCGCTGCGCTGGCGACCATCGCCACAAGTTGCTTGAGACCCGAATCAACCTCACCAGTCTGGAGAATAGTCGCACCAAGTCCACTAAAAGCCCCCAACAGTTCTGGCCAGTGCGCCATCGATAAAAAGTTATTGGGGATATAACCCATTGTGTTGTCCAAGATCTGGAACATGGGTTCAAAGTCGGGTAACTGCTCCCTCGATAAGGTTGAAATTCGTGCCACGTTAACCTCCTGTTATCAAATCACGGCACTCGTCGCGTCCTGCGCCCTGACATTGTGATAAGTACACTTGCATCCTATTTTTCAGAACGCCTTATGAGACGCCTTATGAAAAGTCTTATAAAAGGCGTAACACCTAAGACCTCCCGCCTTTCAATTTCTAATACCAAGATGTGCTTCTAGGAACTCAGCTTGTCGGCGGTAATAAAAAAGGCGATTCCCGAGCTTTCGCCAACCGTGCCCCTCATCCGGCACTTTTATATAAGGTGCCTCGATGCCATTTGCTCGCAGGGTACGAACCATCACTTCGGTTTCGTAAATATCAATTCTTGGATCCATAACACCATGAGAGTAGAGCACTGGAACCCGAATCTTATCCGCCTGACGGATCGGCGAATTAACCGTGTAAAACGCTCGCCACTTCGGATCACGGATATCGCCGTATTCAATGCGATCGGACGCCTTGAGTGCGGGCGAGGCAACCTGCAAGGCCGTCACCCAATCTGCCACACCATAACGAGACACGCCCGCGGCAAATGCATTGGGGTAGTTAGCCAGCACAGCATTGACCATGTAGCCGCCGTAAGAGCCTCCTGATCCCGCCGCTCGAAAAGCGTCAACGCGCCCATCTGTCTTAAAGAAGTCCAGCATATCGACTAAGTCTCTAACACTGTCCAATCGTTGCTTTTGGTCATCCAGTTTTACGTAAGTGCGCCCAAAACCTGTGGAGCCGCGAACATTGGGCTTAAACACAGCAATGCCGCGCGCGACGTGATACTGAGAGACAGGGTCGAAGCTGGCGCGTGATTGCGCTGTTGGCCCACCGTGAACTTCAAAAATAACGGGGGGTGGCGATGTCTGATCACCGCCGAGCGGAAGGTAGAGCAAACCCTGCAGTTCTACCCCATCTCTCGCCACCATGGTGATGCTTTCTGGTCGCACGAGTGACTCAAGTTGGATCCCGGCAAGATTAGAATCGACCAAACGCTTTCCTGCTCCCCCCAACAAATCAATCGCATGAATATCCCCGGGGGTCTGCCAGCCGTTCACACCTACGATCAGGGTGCTGCTCTGTTGGGAGCAGCTAAGTGAGTAAACACCCTCGGGTATGGCGGGGAACGCGATGGGCGAACCCGACGCAAGGTGACGGCCACCAAGCACATCAAAGCCATTCCGATTTTCAGTCCACACAAGGTAGGCTCCATTTTCGCCACACAATTGCACATCGGCTAAGTCGAACTCAGACTCGACTAGGGACTCAAAACGCCCATCGATGACATCGTAAGCAACCACGGCAGCAAATTCGCGATCAGTGTTACTACTCATGTAAAGCGTCTGGCTATCTGGCGACCAGGCAA
>NZIJ01000094.1 GCA_002689915.1 Halieaceae bacterium
AAGCTGCCCTCAATCACCTGAATCTCTATTCCCGCTTCGTTATGTGCGGTGGTATCTCTGGCTACAACGCAGAAGAACCGATCCCCGGGCCTTCGAACCTCATGAATCTCGTGACAAACCGAGCCCGCATGGAAGGGTTCATTATCCTCGATTACATGCCCAGGGCAATGGAAGCCATTCAGGACCTCATGGGTTGGGTGATGTCTGGCGATCTGAAATTTCAGGTGGATGTACAAGAGGGATTTGAAAATATCCCGGACACACTTCGCCGTCTCTATACGGGTGAAAACCACGGAAAGCAGTTGCTCAAACTAGCGGATCCGTCCTAACGAAAAGGAGCAGAGTTGTTGCATGGCTCTCCAGAGCACCCCAAATGATTCGCTCCAGACAACGTATGAGACATTCTCAATCTTACAAATGAAGCATCGTGACTCCAGTCACAGTCGATGAGTACCAAGGTCCAGTCATCATTGCATTCGTTGAATAGATTCGAGACAAGACCACTGCTTAAACAAAAGAAGAGAACAAGACAGTATGGATAACAACAACGCCGGCTTATTAGAAACCAATGACGTCATTGACCGCGTTTTTACGCATATCGACAACGGTACGACCGATCTTGGAACCATACAGTGGCATGAGCCAGTAGCGCACTACACAAGCGATGACCGCTACGAGCAAGAGGTCGCACTGCTGCGGCAGCGGCCGGTCGTATTTTGCCCATCAGCGGCTATTCCAGATGCTGGGAGTTTTATCTCACGGACCGCAGCAGGCACACCCCTACTTGTCGTTAGAGACAACGACTTAAAGGTTCGCGCTTTTATCAACGCCTGTCGTCACCGAGGCATGAAAGTAGCGTCGGGCCAAGGATGTAAACGTACCTTTTCCTGCCCCTATCACGGGTGGACCTACAACCTCGATGGATCGCTTCGCGGCGTACCCGGCGAGGAAGCCTTCCCCGATCTGGAAAAGGAAACAGCGGGATTAAAGGAACTCTTCGCGATTGAACTGGGCGGGTTGGTTTATGTGCAACAGGAGGGAACCCCGAAGCTCGAAACGCTCGATACCGCGCTGAATTTTTTCGAACCCTCCCAGCCACTCATTCATCAGAGCGACACCCTTGATGAGGCCAACTGGAAGCTCCTAACGGAAACGCTACTCGAGGGTTATCACATCAAGTCGCTGCACCGCGAAAGCTTCTATCCCTTCGGGCTGGACAACGTGAATGTGGTCGAATCATTCGGTCAAAATTCACGCGTCGTATACCCGTTTAAGCGCATCGAGAAGCTGCGCGCTGTATCTCGTGATGACCGTGAGATCGAAGGGTTTGCAACCCTCGTCTACCACCTATTTCCAAACGTCAGCGTCTCGGTGCTGTCGAAGCATACGAGTGTCACCATCATTGAACCGTTGTCACCGTCTCGCACACAGATGTTCTCCTACTACATTAAACACGGCGCTAAAAGTGGTGTTGAAGTCAGTCATGAGGAGGCGATGCGGGATGTCGAATTTGTTAACCAATCAGGTCAAGAGGAAGATCGTGCGGCCGCAAGGGATATTCAAGAAACCGTCTCTACCTCAGCTAATTCACACTTAACGTTTGGCTATTTTGAGAAGGCAATCGTCAGCTTCCACCAACAACTTCATCGAGAGTTGGGAGAGGTATAGACGACGTTACTCCATGTTGCACTCACTTACCGCAGCATTAATATTGTCCGCTTTGAAGCAAAATAAATTGGGGGGAAAGCACCGTGCAAGACATTTCCAAATCGATTGAGGCCTGTGCGGCACACTATGGCGAGCAGGCGGAGGCTATGCGTGACTACCTCGTAGCGGGAGAGCGCGCGGCTCTCGCTTTGGATAACCGTGGGCCCATTGAATTTGATGACTCCGGCAGACTGGCACAGCACATACTAGACGCCTACTCCAACTATGGGTTTTATGTCTTTACCAACGTCCTCAGCGAAGAGGAGTGTGATGATATTGAGGCCGATATGGTATCGCTCAAAGCATCATTCCCTGTCTCACCCGACAGCAGCTTCGATGCCAATGGCAACCCCGCGCTCGGTTCCGGCTCGCAGACCCCTCATCTCGTTTGGTCAAAGCCGCTGGGTGACCCACTCGGTGGTACACAGCTGGCAAACGGTCGGCATCAAGTCAAAATGTTCGAGCCCGAGGCGACGGTGGAAACACCGGCGGCGTCACCCTTCATCCTGCTCGGTTCACTGCGGTTCTCAGACGCCTGCTTGCGGACCTATGCTCAGCCAGAACTTCTTCGGGTTGCGGAAGCGATAAACGGTGCAGACTTTACCCCTTTTAACGAAGCCTTGTTCATAAAAGAGCCCGGCATTGGTGCTGCCGTTTCGTGGCATCAAGACGGCGTAACGCACTGGGAAAGCCCCGACTTTGACGAAAATATTCATGGCTTTAACTTTATGGCACAGCTTTATGGGAGCACCGCGGTAAATGGCGTATGGGTTCTACCGGGCAGCCACAAGCTTGGCAAAATTGACATCAGTGAGTTGGTGGGCGCAGCGGGAAGTGAGCGCATCGACGGCGCTGTCCCACTCGTATGTGATCGCGGGGACGTTGTCATTTGCAACCGCCAAGCACTGCACGGCTCTTTCCCAAACAGTGGTTTCGAGCCTCGGCTGACCGTCAACTTCGGTTTTCACAAACGATCATCTGTACTGGGTGTAAAAGGTGGCGGCATACATAGCGATGCACAAGTGTTCGACGAAGCCACGATTGCGCGACGTTCCAAGGTGCTTGGTTACGCTATTGCCGCCCGAAAAGAGCGCTACCCGAGTGAGGAGCCATACCGCTACGAGCCCTTTGAGGCGGCGGGACTATCGTTCGACTGGGACGATGCAGCGCGCCAAGACATGCACGACTACAACCGTGACGACATAAGTATCTAAACACCTATTTCGCGGAATCTGTACGAGGTGGCGCTATGTCACCTCGGAAGTCTTAACATAGCGCCTTGTTCTTACGCTCACAGCTCTATTAACCGCGATACCCCATCGCGTGTTTTCCTGCACTTAAAAGGTGTGAACCGCCCTCGCTCAACGCCTCTCTTACACCCACAGATTGGCGTTTAAAAAAATAATACGCTCCTCAAATAGTGACGTAGAGAGCCACAAAGGTCAGACTAGCGCCCGTCGGACTCAAGGTTCTCCCGTCACCTGACCGACTCGTGCATTTATACCCAGGGTTAATCATTCGCCATGCCGTTAAAACACAGTCACTTTCTACCGATCGCCCTTGCTCTGGCCGGCGTCTTTCTTTTTTCGGTTATGGATGCGGTCATGAAGGCGCAGGCACTTGCAATGGGAACCTTCAGCGCGATGTTTTGGCGAAACGCCATGGGGGCCCTTTTTGCCGCAACACTGTATCTGCCCTTCCGACCCAAGAAGCCCAGTGAGGCGGCCTTTAAATTACATGTGGGTCGGTCGGCCTTGACCGCNGTTATGATGTACTTATTCTTTTTTGGCCTGACTCGGATACCGCTAGCGCAGGCGATTGGACTCACCTTTATTGCACCCATTATTGCGCTATTTTTGGCCGCACCCTTCTTGGGTGAGCGCATTGGACCCAACGTGAAACTTGCAGCTCTTTTGGGCTTTGGAGGCGTAATGGTTGTGGTTGGCGGCGATCTCCTGAGCATCAATGCGAACACCGATCTACTTGGTGTGTCCGCCATTGTGGCCTTTTCCGTTATGTACGCGATCAACCTTATTCTGCAGCGTAAGTTGGCGCTCATCGCAAAGCCCAAAGAAATTACCTTTTATCAAAATACCTTCGTCCTCTTGCTCATGATCCCGTTTGCGCCACTGCTGCTTTTGATGCCCGCCAATGAGCTGCAGTGGGGCGGTGCCATACTCGCNGGTCTTGTTGCCATTGGCTCGCTCATCCTCATGTCGATTGCCTATCGTCGTGCCGAGGCACAGCAATTAATCACCACTGAATACACCGCTTTCATCTGGGCCGCTCTGTTCGGCTGGTGGATTTTTGGCGAAACGGTGAGTCCTCAAACCTTGGTAGGAACGGGTCTAATCATGCTCGGTTGCATCGTAAGCGCGCGAAAAGCAACGCCGAGATTCGGTCACACACCGACAGAAGAGCCANCACCCTAACCAGCGTGAGTGACGCACGAGGAACTTANCGATCAATTTTTTCTATAGTATGTGCGATCCCAATGCGGGGTAGCGCTCGTATAGGGACCACACCTTAGCCACCTTAATCAACAAACGCGGTTCCCAAGGGGCGCACGGATAGCTATGAAAACTCAGGTAACAACGGTTTGCGATCTCGAAAAAGAACTCCCACCGGATGCACCCGATGCGCCAAAGTGGTTGGTCAAAGCGCTGCAAGTGCCTCGCGAAGAGGGCTTCATCGAATCACAGGGCTGCGACGTGCACTATTTCCGATGGGGCAACCCAGAGAACCCCCCTTTGATATTGATGCACGGTTTCCTAGCGCATGCCCGATGNATGGCGTTCATCGCCCCGTTTCTGGCAGAGAACTACCACGTTGTTGCTTATGATTTAACGGGTATGGGCGATTCCGGCGTTCGCGACGCGTACCCCGACAGTGTCCGCGCACAAGAGGTGGTCGACGTTGCGCAGAAGACAGGGCTGTTTGAGCACGCCCAAAAGCCTATTGTTATTGCGCATTCCTATGGCGGCCATGTCGGCCTTACTGCGATGAATGAGCACCACTCTCTGTTTGGTGGCTTAATCATCTGCGACTTAATGGTACTGCGTCTCGAGCGGCTTAAAGCCCACTTCGCTGGTGGCCGACCTCTGCGCTCAGATCCAAACCGACCCAATCGGGTGTACCCTGACTACGCCGCCGCCAAGGCACGCTTTGTGCTCTCGCCCAACCAACCCTGTGGCGAGCCCTATCTTTTCGATTACATGGCCTTTCACTCCCTTAAAGAAGTTGAGGGTGGCTGGACATGGAAATTTGATACGAGCGTCTTCGACAGCGACTTTTCGGTCCGAGACCGCATACTGCATCAAGCAGAAGCTGTGGTCGCGGCACCGGGACGCAAGGCTTATATCTACGGCCAAGAGAGCCTGCTGTTTGATGATGACTCCGCNGACTACGTTCGCGAGATGGGTGGCACGGACATCCCATTTATTGGTGTTCCCGGTGCACGACATCACCTCATGCTCGATGAGCCCATCGCCTTCGTTAGCACACTGCGCTCCGTCCTCGCCCTCTGGTCTGCGAGTGAAGAATCCGAAGCCTCTAGATAAGTGTGTGCACCTGATTGAAGTGACACCCNNGTNAAATCTNAGGCTTCGCTTTCTAGGTGTATGTGGCCTGCCCATACCCNATGAATAACGANANTCGCGACATCNNCACACATAACACTNNTAGGCNNNNTCNTCGCTCGCCAATCGCCCATGTCTGTTGNGGATGAGTTAGGCTCTNNACTTTNGTCATTNGNGAGCGCNTCAAAGTATGAAATCTACTNTTATTNTGAGCNTACTTCTTTTNAGCNGTCTCACGCTCGCAAGTGATCCGANCGNCGAGCAAANCTACGCCAAGGTGTTTTCTAATCTTGCAATGGACTGTGTNCACAAGGAGTACAGCAACAAAATTGCTCACTTCATGAACAGTGATGACGATTTAAAACCACCTCGAGAACTGTATCCGGCGTTTTACGGCTGCTTCGATTGGCACTCCTCGGTGCATGGCCATTGGCTGTTGGTGAGGCTGCTGAATACACATGAAGACGACGTCGATAGCGCCGCAATCATACAATCGCTGGNTAAGAGCTTNACTNAAGAAAATCTGGCNGGTGAGCTTGCGAGTTATTCTCGANNGGGNATGAAATCATTCGAACGGCCCTATGGTATNGCTTGGTTACTTCAGCTTACCGCCGAGTTGAGGCAATCGAGTCGGCCAGAGGCTCAGCGCTGGCTTCGCTTTTTATTGCCACTAGAGCGGCAGGCCGTCGCCAATGTCAGTGAGTGGTTGCCTAAACTCTCGTTTCCGATTCGAACCGGCGAGCACAGCCAAACCGCATTCGCCTTTGGTCTCATGTTGGACTGGGCTGAAATTGCCGCGGATGAGAAATTCCATTCGCTGTTGAAGGCCCGAATTCGTGAACTCTATGCAGGCGATGTCGACTGTCCCTTGGCTTATGAGCCCTCAGGACAAGACTTCCTATCACCTTGCATTGCCGAGGCTGATCTCATGCGACGGGTATTCACCCGGACAGAATTTGCCGAATGGTTAACGCTTTTTTTCCCGACGCTGTCTGCCGAAACCGGTAGCGATTGGCTAGCTCCAGCCGTTGTCACGGATAAAACCGATGGCAAACTCGCGCATCTTGACGGCCTCAACACGAGTCGTGCTTGGATGCTTGAGGGAATTATTCTCGGACTACCATCCGGCGATGAACGACGCGCACCGCTCCGCGTGGCCGCTGAAGCGCACCGAAAGGCTGGCCTCGATGCTGTGTTAGGCGACATGCACTACATGGGGAGCCATTGGCTCGGTAGTTTTGCCACCTATCTCGAGACGGCTCGCGGCCACTCGCCAGGGGCAAACCGTTAAGTTATTTATCGCAGCAAGCCCCAGACCCTGACAGGTAGCGTCGTGACCTATTAGACGCGCTACGAACAGACCTCGCTTTGTCATGAGGCAGTAACTTTCTTTTTAAATGAGAATGATTTGCATTTACATTAAAGAGCCGTTACTGTCCTCGAAGACACATAACCCCGGGCATCCATTATGCAGACCTTTTTAACGCCCTCTTTCTTAGAAAAAGAGGAGATGCGCCTTTTATGCAAGGACGCCATCACCTCCGATCTGTCATGGAGCGCCTATATCGAAACCGGTATTCACCTGCTCAACGCGGGCGAAGGGAGCGCCGCGTTTATGGAGTTAGGGGGCGCCTTGCAAATTGCGCATAAGCAAGTGTGCACAACCCCCGCGCCAACTTGGCGCTGGGCAATGCGACTAACAGAGAGCGCCAATCTCCTGGTCATCACCCTAAATTTACTCGAATGCGAGCGCCTTATTGACCCTTTCTTGCACAATATGCACAGCCAAATCGCGGTACTTCCGCCGCTCGTTGGTTGTCCCCAGGGTAAAAATAAGACGTGGTTATGCAACTGGTGTAAATCAATGAATTGCCCTCGTCGACAAGCGCAGCTCGCCGCGATGTACGCGCATCAAGCACGGCGTCAGGGGCAAAAGGCCCTGCATTAACGAGCAAGATCAGTTAGATCAATTAACCCGACTTCGATCCAGTAGGCCCATCAACAGAGCGCCTAGCAGGCGCTCAATCCTAGATCAGCGAAGCATTACCAAATCATCAGCGAGCTTATTGGCAAAGTCATCAACGGACATGGTGCCCAAATCATCACCCTTTTGGGTTCTGACAGCGATCTCCCCATTGTCCATTTCGCGATGGCCTGCCACCAACAAGTAAGGCGTCGCCTGAAGCGTGTGCTCACGAATCTTAAAACCGATCTTCTCGTTTCGAAGGTCAGTGGTAACACGAATGCCTCGCGCTTTTAGACGCTTCTCGACGTCTTTGACGTAGTCATCCTGCTTATCGGTAATTGTCATTAGGACCGCTTGAACCGGCGACAACCATACGGGGAATTTCCCCTCGTAATGCTCAATGAGAATACCAATGAAGCGCTCTAATGAACCAAACAGCGCTCGGTGCAACATGACGGGACGCTTGTCACGGCTCCCGTCCTCGTCCACGTAACTGATGTCAAAGCGCTCAGGCAAATTCATATCAACCTGCAAGGTGCCACACTGCCAGTCCCGTCCAATCGCATCGCGCAATACAAATTCAAGCTTAGGCCCGTAGAAGGCGCCCTCTCCTGGGAAGAGAATGTAGTCCAAGCCCATAACATCGAGCGCGTTACTGAGTGCGCCCTCGAGCTTGTCCCATACCTCGTCACTACCGATACGGTTCTCGGGGCGAGTCGAAAGCTTGATAATGACATCGTCAAAACCGAAGTCTTTGTAGATATCGAGCACCAGTCTGACCACGTCGATGCACTCCTGCTCCATTTGCGGCTCGGTGCAGTAAATGTGCGCATCATCTTGGGTAAAGTGGCGTACACGCATTAGTCCGTGAAGTGCACCCGATGGTTCGTAGCGGTGTACTTTTCCAAACTCAGCCATACGCAATGGGAGATCACGATAACTCTTTAGACCCTGGGCAAACATCGATACTGACCCCGGGCAGTTCATGGGCTTTAGCGCAAAGATCCGCTCGTCCTCAGTTTGTGTTGAGAACATATTTTCACGGTAATTAAACCAGTGACCCGAGGTTTCCCAGAGGCTTCGATCCATTACGTCTGGCGTGTTGACCTCAACGTAGCCTGCCTCGTCCTGACGCTGACGCATGTAATCGAGTAGCTGCCGAAATAGCGTCCAGCCCTTGGGATGCCAAAAAACCGAGCCTGGCGCATCGTCGCTGAAATGGAAGAAATCGAGTTTACGACCAATTTTTCGATGATCTCGCTTCTCCGCTTCCTCAAGCTGCGTCAGATGTTTGTTGAGTTCCTTCTTGTCGCGCCAGGCTGTGCCATAAATCCGTTGTAAGGTCGCGTTATTCGAGTCACCGCGCCAATAAGCGCCGGCAAGCTTCATCAACTTGAAAGCTTTCGGTAGCTTGCCTGTACTCGGCAAGTGAGGCCCTCGACAAACGTCGAACCAATCACCCTGACGGTAGACTGATACTTCCTCTCCCTCCGGGATGATGTCTTCGATGATCTCGACTTTGTAGCGCTCACCAATGTCACCAAAGGTATGCTTTGCGGTGTCACGATCCCAGACCTCACGCGTAATCGCTAAATCACGATCAACGATTTCAGTCATTCGGTCTTCAATCTTGGTGAGGTCATCGGCCGAGAAAGGTGTCTCACGCGCAAAATCGTAATAGAAGCCGTCATCAATGGTGGGGCCAATCGTCACCTGTGTCCCCGGAAACAGTTCTTGCACTGCCTGGGCCATCACATGGGCTGCGTCGTGGCGAATCAGCTCAAGAGCCTCATCGCTCTTTGCCGTGATGATCGAGAGTGCGGCGTCGTCTGCCATAACAAATGACGTATCGACCATCTCGCCATTCACTTTTCCTGCCAGAGCGGCCTTCGCAAGACCCGGCCCAATATCGGCAGCAACATCAAAAACAGAAACGGGAGTATCGAATTGACGAGACGATCCGTCAGGAAGCGTAATTTGCGGCATGTTTGTTACCTCGGTCAGTGGCGGCCCACACTAAAGGCTGCTTGGCTAATATTTGGGGTGTCCTACGCGGTGCGAAGTATATGTTGAATTCGCCATTAGCGTAAGCCAATGCCCTTGGAGGGGCGCCGGAAGTGTCATTATTGCGATCATTTTCCCTCTTAGTAAGCATGAGATGGCAGCCGGAATCTTGGGTTGGCGCGCATCTACAGTGCGTTAAGAGGATGAATATGATTAAAGAAACCACTACCCTCGGTCAAAAAATAGCGATAAGTATTTTCGCCGAGGTCAGGACAAGGAGGCACCGTGCTTCAGATTACACACTCCCCCCACTCCCTTAATGCGCTGAGAAAGATCGGTCGACGCCTTCTTGCGGCAACGCTTATTTGGATCCCCACGCTTGGGTTCTCCGCTGAGGAGTCGCTTCGCCCTTTCAACGCCATGGATGTCTTCGACCTTGAATGGGTAAGTGACCCACAAGTTGCGCCTGATGGGAATCGTGTTGTCTATGTGAGACGTTCAAACGACATCATGAGCGACCGCACCCGTTCTCACCTCTGGCGCATCGATGCTGACGGCAATAACCACCGCCCATTGTTATCAAATAACGACAATGCTTACTCACCAAGATGGTCGCCAGATGGCAACCGGCTCGCGTTCATATCCTCTTCCACGGGCTCGTCGCAAATTCATGTGAGATGGATGGATAATGGCGATGTGGCTGTCGTAACCCATCTTCAGTCCTCGCCGTCGAACTTGAGTTGGTCACCTGACGGCAGGTGGTTGGCATTCACCCTGTCCGTCAAGGCGCCAACAGAACCGATGGTCAAGCCGCGATCAAAGCCCAAGGGTGCAACGTGGGCGGATAAGCCTATTACCGTGAGCACCACTCGCTATCAGTACGATGGCCGGGGAATCGTTGCCCCCTCTTACCGGCATGTCTTTGTCGTCCCCGCCGAGGGCGGCTCAGCTCGACAACTTACAACAGGTAACTTTAACCACAGCGGCGCCCTGAGCTGGTCTTCCGACAGCCAACAGATTTTCTTCTCCGCTTACCGACAAGATGATTGGGAACTGGTTAGCGGTGAGGCGGACATCTATGCGGTTGATATTGCAAGTAAGACGTTGACCCAAATCACACGTGAACCGGGTGCAGAGCGCAACCCACAGGTTTCACCCAATGGCCGCATGCTGACGTTTACTCACCAAGTACGGCGTCCATTGGCGTTCACACCGGACAAAATAGCGGTCAGCAAACTCGATGGCTCTGATCTTCAGATTATCAGTGGCGACCTCGACGGTGATGCCAGCGGATTGATTTGGTCGAAAGACAGCCAGTCCATTTTTTATCTCTACGATGAACGTGGTGAGCGAAAAATAGGTAAAGCGAGCCTTAAAGGTGAGCTCCGCAAGGTCGTATCGGGACTGGGCGGTACAACCATTGGTAGACCCTACCTGTCCGGTGGTTTCCACGTGGCTAGCAATACGATTGCCTTCACGCGAGGACGTTCCGATCGACCGGCTGATCTCGCCATAATGAAAAAGGGAAAGACACGCGTCATCACCTCACTAAACGAGGACGTTCTCCCATTTCGACAGCTCGGCAAGGTTCAAGAGCTCGTCTACACCTCGTCACACGATGCTCAGGAGATTCAGGGCTGGTACATCACGCCACCTAACTTTGACCCCAACAAGAAGTACCCGTTGATTTTAGAGATCCATGGGGGACCGCACTTAGCCTACGGACCCAACTTCTCCGCCGAGCTTCAGATGATGGCGGCACAAGGCTATGTTGTCTTTTATGACAATCATCGGGGTAGTCTGTCCTATGGCGAAGACTTCGCTCTTTTGCTGCAGTACAAATACTCAAGCAAAGAAGACTTTGCCGATCACATGTCCGGCATTGATGCCTTGATTGAGAAAGGCTTTATCGATGATAGCAATCTGTTCATCGCGGGCGGGAGCGCAGGCGGTATCGCCACGGCCTACGCGATTGGTCTTACCGATCGGTTCAATGCGGCTGTTGCCGCCAAGCCTGTCATTAATTGGGTCAGTAAAACGCTCACCGCTGACTCAATGGTTGGCCAGATTTATCATCAATTTCCGGGCCCGCCGTGGGAACACCTTGATCACTATTGGAAACGCTCCCCCTTATCACTCATTGGCAATGTCACAACCCCAACTATGTTGTTAACGGGCGAAAACGATCGACGCACCCCCATGTCAGAAACAGAGCAGTTCTATCAGGCACTTCGCTTGAAAGGTGTCGATAGCGTCATGATTCGCATGCCCGGCGCATCCCATGGCATTGCGAGTCGACCCTCTAGGTTGGTGAGTAAGGTCGATCACATTCTTGCCTGGTTTGAACGCTATAAAAAGGCAGACGATGCAGCAGAGAAAGGGGCTAAAGACGATTGAGCCTTGGGCTGTAAGTTATCCAGAAGGTTGAGCAACAAAAACACTTGGCCGATGCGGACCTGCTGTTGGCCTCAAACGGCTACGGTAGTGCGTCCGACTAAAAAATATGAAACGCTCACAACTTCTTACAACTTCTCACCACACCATAGCGGGGAACGGTCTACCTCATGATGAACACGCCAAGCTACGATGAACTGTATCAGCGCGCCTGCGAGCGCAAAGGCGGCGAGGCCGAAGTGGAGGCGCTCCTCCCCACCTCTGCTACCAAACAGCAATTAACGCGCCTAGGTTCAGATCGATACCTCGCCGAGTTCACACGTAAAGTTTTTCAGTCCGGGTTTGTATGGCGCATCGTTAACAACAAGTGGCCCAACTTCGAAGAAGTCTTTTGGAATTTCGATATCGAGCGCTTACTGATGATGCCGGAGGATATGCTCGAGCGAAAAGCGAGCGACCCCGGCATTATTCGCAACTACAGCAAAGTCAAAACGGTGCTGCAGAACGCGGTCATGATTTCGGACACCGAGCGACGCGTAGATTCAAGCTTTGGTGAATTCATTGCCAACTGGCCGGAAGACGACGTCATCAGCCTTTGGGTCTATCTTAAAAAGCATGGGAGCCGACTAGGTGGTAATACCGGTCCCTATGCCTTGCGCACATTGGGTGTGGACACCTTCCTAATGACAGTGGACGTCGAAACCTTCTTACGGAATCACAACATCGTCGATTCGGGCACACACAGCCTTCGGGCGCTAAAGGCGACGCAACACTATTTCAACGAACTTCGTGAAGAGAGTGGCAGAAGTCTTTCTCAACTCAGCCGCTTGGTGTCCCTAGGCATTGGAAAGAACTTCACGGATGACTAGATATAGGCCCTTCACCTTCGGTTATGGGATAGAGTGATATAAAAATAAATCTTACAACGCCGAGGGAACAATGAAACCTGGATACCTAGCTCCGCTTTTAATGCTGTTCTTCCTGACTGCCTGCACAGCCGACAAGACCTCCGAAACGGCGCAAGTGGGGACCCCATTGTCGCCGTGGCATTCCTTAACCGAAGAGGAAATTAAAACAGCGGCTGCAGCCTTAATCGGCCGCGAAGGTAATGCCATTGTCATCAATCGAATCAGCCTCAAAGAGCCGAATAAGCAGGCCGCAAAGGCGTGGCAATCGAACGAGCTGGCACAACGTGGCGCAGACTTACTCTTCCGGTCCGGTAAATCCTCCTTTCGAGCAAGCTTTGATTTCGGCTCGAACACACTAAGCACGCCAACCCAGCTTACGACAGGTCAGTCCATGCTGGTGGGTGAGGAGCTCTTTGGAGCTGTTGAGAGAGTGAGTGCGTTGCCCCAAATAGTTGATGCAGTCAGCCAACGCGGCATTGACCCCGACTATGCCATTTGTCTTCCACGCACCATAGGGCGCTTTTATGCGGACATCGCCGATCCGATTAATGATCGAATGGCACGCTTTGACTGTTTCAACATCCGGGGGCAAGGCGGCTTAGGTATTTTACCTACCACCAGCGCCTACGCACGCCCCATCGAAGGGCTCAGCGTGTTATTTGATGTCGAGGAAAACCGCGTCATTGACATCACCGATACGTATGCGGGCGCCGAAGCTCCACCGGCTGACTTTGAGGTCCTCGAGCTCGATGAGGACACGCTCGACACCCGAACACCACTTCGACCTATTACCATTGCACAGTCAGAAGGCCGCAATTTCAGTGTGAGCGGCAGTCAAATCGATTGGCAAGGTTGGCAATTCCACCTTCGCTTTGATCCGAGACAAGGCACCGTCCTCAATAATATTGGCTACGTGAACGGGGAGACGTTTCGACCCATTGCCTACGAGATAGCCATGTCGGAAATGTTTGTGCCCTATCAGGATCCAGACACCCATTGGTTCTACCGCGCGTATTTCGACATGGGCGAGTATGGCTTTGGCAACATGGCAACCGAACTCAAGGGCAACGACTGCCCCGCTAACGCCGTTTACCAAGATGTCGTATTACACACAGGAGGCGGCGATCCCGTTGTCGCGCCCAAACGTGTGTGCATTTTCGAATTCGACCCTGGCTACCCGAGTTGGCGTCACAGCGAATCGCTTCTTGAAGACGTGCCAGGGCTGGTTACGCACAACGCTCGACGCGCAACCAATTTAGTCGTTCGCATGGTCGCTGTAATAGGCAACTATGACTACTTCCAAGATTATATTTTTCAGCAAGATGGGCGAATAAGAATTCGCCTTATCTCAACGGGCATTGATGCCACGAAGGGCGTCTTCGCGAAATCGCTCAGTGACTCGGGTGCGCTCGACGAAACAGCGTACGGAACACTGATTGCACCTCTCCGTTTGGGCGTTAACCACGACCACTTCTTCAGCTACCGAATCGATATGGATGTCGATGGCACAGAGAATAATTTTCTTCGGCAAAAACTCGTTGCCGAAACTCAACCCAGCGATACGGCACGCCAAGGTATTTGGCGGGTCCAGACAGAACAGGTTGCGACAGAGCAAGCGGCACAGACCGTTATGCGTGTAGAAAAGCCTGCGCTTCTCACCTTTGCCAGTCACAGTACCGTGAACCAGATGGGCTACCCCACTGCTTATCAACTCATGTTTCCAAACATTCGACCTTTGGTCACGCCAGAGGATCCGATCTATCAGCGGGCTGGCTTTTTAAAGAATAATTTATGGGTGACTCGCTACCAGCCAGATGAAATTTTTTCAGCCGGTATTGCAGTCAATCAGTCGGAAAACGGTGTAGGTCTCCCTGTCTACGCCCAGGACAACGAGTCGATCGAAAACACAGATATCGTGGCCTGGCCCACAATCGGCTTTCATCACGTGCCGATGGCAGAGGATTGGCCGGTCATGCCGGCAAAAGTTGACGAAATCGTACTGAAACCGAGGAATTTCTTCGATCGTAACCCAGCGTTAGATGTTCCAAATTAAAGTGCTTGCTCGCACAACTGCAGAGACGCCGCTTGGTTGCGAAGGCTCTGTGAGGTCGGTGACTCAGCCCTTGGTGCTTCGATACACTGAGCACGCTTTCAGACTCAAACGAGAGACGCATGCCAAACATTAAACTGAAACAGATTTTTCGTTATCCAGTGAAGTCCATGCTGGGCGAATCGTTGACCACCGTCACCCTTGGCGAAAAGGGAATTGAGGGTGACCGAGCCTGGGCCACCCGCGATGAAGTCCGAGGCGGCATTAGGGGCGCTAAGAAACTCCCTCAACTTATGTCCTTTCAGGCCACATCAGTGTCCGGAAACACCGCAGAAATTACCGCCCCCGACGGCGAGACCTGCCAAACCAACACCGATGCGATCAACGGGTGGCTATCAGAAAAGCTCAGTCATGACGTCACGCTATGGCCAATCATGCCCGCAGACAACCTAGACCACTATCGTCGCGGCGCACCCGACTCTGAAGATTTCGAACAAGAGTTACGCGAATTATTCGGTCGACTTCCCGACGAGCCATTGCCCGACTTGAGTGCCTTTGCCGAGGTCATAGAATTCGAATCGCCGCCCGGCACCTATTTCGATGCGTTTCCTATCATGCTGATGACCCAGCAGTCCCTAGATACACTAAACCAACGCGCACCTGGCTCAACATTTGATCAGCGCCGCTTTCGTGCCAATCTCCTGCTCGAGGTTGAAGGTTCTAATGAACCGTTCCCCGAGCAGGCGTGGATTGGCAAGGAACTGCATATCGGTGATGTGGTTTTAAAAATTATCGACACCTGCCCGCGCTGCTCGATGACCACCCACGCTACGGCAGAACTCCCCCGCGATACTGACGTCATGCGGCATTTAGTGGCAGAGGCGGAGGGCAACCTTGGGGTATATGCCAAAGTAGTACGTACGGGTGCTGTCGCAGTTAATCAGTCCATTACGCTTGCGTAGCGTCTTATGCTGGACTGTCCAACTCAAGCAGTGAGGTCAATCACTCCCGCGTTAAACTGATCCCAAGGTCCGGTAATCGCTAGTGTCTTAGTCGGCGAATAGACGTTTACAAACAGCACGTTGCCATCGGGTGAAAAACACGCCCCTGCCATTTCAGTCTGAAGATTTAATCGGGCGAGCGGATAAGCATAGCCATCGGTTGTAATGCCGCGCAGATAATTATCGACTCTGGCCGTGTACTGGTCCTCACAAACAATTAGGTGTCCGTTGGGCGCCACCGTCAGATTGTCGCCAAAATTAAATTGATTGTGGGAAACACTCTCAAAAAAGAGCGTTATTTGATCCGTCTCACCGGAGGCACTGAGCGCAAGTTTGAAGATCTGCCCAAGCCCAGCCTGACCACCACTTGTTGAGCAAAAATACGCTTCGGCATTTCCCATGTGAATGCCCTCACCTCTCGCAATCAAGCTCGCACCTTTTGCTGCAGCGCGGATTCGGAGATCGTCTCTAGGAGAGTCGACACCGTCGAGATCCAGCCAGCGCACCGTCGCGGGTATCGCTTGCTCTACCTGCTGGCCGGACCAGTTCCTCAAATCGGGAATACCTACCACCTGCATGGCCTGTAACCGGCCGCCCTCTGAAAGCGTCC
>NZIJ01000095.1 GCA_002689915.1 Halieaceae bacterium
AAGCGGGGATATACGGCATTCTTGGCGCCCAGGTGCTACCCTTTTATGACGATATTACCATTGGAGCGCTACTTGAATTTGAGCAGGCGGTTTACTGACTTACGCAAAAGTCGTCTTCGCTGCTCGCGGGCATCCTAATGGTCGGCAGACCGATAAGGGGGCGTCTTGGTCAGGGTGGGCCGCCGCAATAGCAGACCTTCGCGTTTTTGTTTTTGCTTTGAAAAATTATGTGGTACCAGAGGCCGGACTCGAACCGGCACGCTTTTAAGGGCGGGGGATTTTGAATCCCCTGTGTCTACCAATTTCACCACTCTGGCATGTGCGGCAACGTGCAGGCGCCGGAGTATATCAGGTCGAGCTGAATCAGCAATCTAAGCATCGCTATAATTCTGAGTTGCGCGTATACTACGCCGCAATTTGGCGCAGAGCCCACTGCTTTGTGCTGTTGCTGAGTATCTTGAGGGAGAAAAGACATGGCGATGAAGCTTGTCCGTAAGACCGCTGACTACAAAATTTTCTTGCGCGGTGACAACCGTTATGCAGTTCAAAATGCTGCAGGAAAGCCAGTGAATGGCGAAGAAAAAGTCAATATTCTGATTGCTGAAGAGCTCGTTACGGTCTCAGCGCCGCCCGCACCCGAACCCGAAGTTGTGGAGACTGAAGAAGAGGTCGTTGCAGAAGCAGCTGCGGAAGAAGTTGCTGCGGAGGAATCTGCAGCTGAGGAAGCGCCAGCAGAAGAGCCCGCCGCTGAGGAAGCACCCGCAGAAGAGCCCGCAGCTGAGGAAGCACCAGCAGAAGAGCCCGCAGCTGAGGAAGCACCAGCAGAAGAGCCTGCCGCTGAGGAAGCACCAGCAGAAGAGCCCGCCGCTGAGGAAGCACCCGCGGATGGCGAAGCCAGCGATGACTAATCGTCGCTCTTATGAAACGACGAAGCCGGCGTATGCCGGCTTTTTTATGACTGCGTTACTAACTAAACGTGACTATGAAGACAGCTGACTTTCACTTTGACCTACCCGAGTACCTGATTGCTCAGTCGCCACTTGAGGAGCGGACGGGTTCCCGTCTTCTGGCGCTGGACGGTGCCACAGGTAGCCTTGATCACCGGCAGTTCTTAGAGATAGAAGCGTTGCTGAGCCCCAATGACTTGCTTGTTTTTAACAACACGCGAGTGATCCCCGCTCGGCTCTATGGTCAAAAGCAAACGGGTGGACGTGTTGAGATTTTGATTGAGCGATTGCGCGGTGATGGCTCTGTTTTGGCCCACGTCAGGGCGAGTAAGAGTCCGAAAGAGGGTACCCTCATCTTTATTACAGCCGATCAGGACTCAGATATCACTGACTTCACGCTGAGGGTCTGTGGTCGCGATGGCGGTTTGTTTGAACTTCAAGCGGAGACTGGCACGGTTGCAAAGATGATGCGGTTGTACGGTCATATGCCCCTACCTCCGTACATTGAGCGCGCGGATACACCACAAGACCGTGAGCGTTATCAAACCGTCTATGCAAAGCATGAGGGCGCTGTTGCAGCGCCTACTGCAGGTCTTCACTTCGACGAGGCCTTGCTCTCGCGACTCAGCCTCAAAGGTGTGCAGACCGCATTTGTAACCCTTCATGTGGGGGCAGGCACCTTTCAACCTGTGCGCGTTGAGAATATTACGCATCATAAAATGCACCGGGAATGGATTGAGGTTGGGCAGGATTGCGTTGACGCGATCCGTGCGTGCCGCAAGAGAGGGGGTCGCGTTGTGGCGGTTGGCACGACTTCTGTTAGATCGCTCGAGAGTGCGGCGGCCGCAGGTCTTGACTCTGAGCGCTGCCCTCGGGCTTTCGAAGGTGACAGCGATATATTTTTATATCCGGGGTGCGAGTTTGGTGTGGTAGACGCAATGGTCACCAACTTTCATTTGCCTGAAAGCACACTCATTATGTTGGTGTCTGCCTTTGCCGGCTATGAGGAAACAATGAAGGCGTACCGAGAAGCTGTACTCAAGGAGTACCGCTTTTTCAGTTACGGTGACGCGATGTTTGTCACACACAAAACTTGAGGGTCGAAAGTGAAGTTTTCGGTTTCAGCTAAAGACGGTCTCGCGCGTCGGGGGACAATGACCTTTGCGCGAGGTGAGGTCCAAACCCCCGCCTTCATGCCGGTCGGTACCTATGGCACGGTTAAAGGCATGACCCCAGATGACGTGCGCGCTACGGGTGCACAGATTCTCCTTGGGAATACGTTTCACCTGTGGCTTCGGCCGGGCACTGACATCATTTCGAAGCACGGCGACCTCCACGATTTTATGGGGTGGGATGGCCCGATTTTGACTGACTCGGGCGGGTTTCAGGTGTTCAGTCTGGGCGAGGTCAGGAAAGTCGAAGAGTCGGGCGTGACGTTCAAGTCGCCGGTTAACGGCGACAAGGTGTTTCTGGACCCCGAAACCTCGATGAAAATTCAGCGGGATTTAGGCAGTGACATCGTAATGATCTTTGATGAATGCACGCCTTATCCTGCGACAGAGGAGGAGGCACGTCGATCGATGGAGCTCTCGCTGCGCTGGGCAAAACGCAGTAAGGATGCTCATGCGGGTAATGCCTCTGCGCTTTTTGGCATTGTGCAGGGGGGAATGTACAAGCATCTGCGTGAAGCCTCGCTCGCTGGATTAGTCGATATTGGCTTCGACGGCTACGCACTCGGCGGCCTATCCGTGGGCGAGCCGAAAGACGAAATGGTGCAAGTGCTAGATGATGTGGCGCACCAGTTGCCAGATGATAAACCCCGCTATTTGATGGGGGTGGGTACGCCCGCGGATTTACTCGAGGCGGTGCGCCGTGGTGTCGATATGTTCGACTGCGTGATGCCCACCCGCAACGCGCGCAATGGGCATCTCTTCACGAGCCACGGCGTCATTAAACTGCGTAATGCGCGCCATAAGACAAGCACCCGCCCGCTTGATGAGAACTGTGAGTGCTACACCTGTTCGAACTTTAGTCGCGCTTATTTGCACCATCTTGATCGTTGCAATGAGATTTTGGGCTCGCAGTTGTGCACCATTCATAACCTGACGTACTACCAAAAGCACATGCAAGGCATTCGTGATGCTATCGAAGCAGGAACACTCGATGAGTTTGCCGACGCATTTTATGCAGCCCAGGAGGCGGGCGACCCCCATGTCTGATACCCCACAATCCCCTTGTGTCTCTATCTGTGCGCTTGATCAGAATGACGTCTGTGAGGGCTGCTACAGGACAGGCGATGAGATCGTAGATTGGTTTACTGCGGACGATACGCGCAAGCAAGAAATTCTTGAGGCGAGCGCACAGCGACGGAAAGAGGCCGGATTTTCATTGTTTTGAGGGCTTAGCGCGCTGCGAAGTGTCAGCGTGTTTCCCCGTCCTTGTGAATCCTAGATGGCGTCATCCGATGGCGGTGTCGCGGTCATCGGTGTTACGCGAACTTGAGTGATTGCATTGCCCTCGACGCATTCTATGTCGAGTTGGTAAGCGCCAATCCGAACGGATGCGGGGCCCACCGGAAAGGCCTCCAAGGCCTCAAGAGCAAGCCCGCTTATGGTTTTTGGCCCGTCTGTGGGTAACGACCACCCAAACTGTCGATTGATGTCTCTGATCGGAATGCTGCCGGTACAGGAGGCACCTCCGTCTGCCATCGTGGCAATCTCTTCTTGGTCCTCTACTAGATTGGAAGTGAAGTTTCCGACGATCTCCTCGAGGATATCTTCAAGGGCCACCAAGCCCATGATGTCGCCGTATTCGTCGACGATCATCCCGAGTCGAAGTTTTCGCTGCTGAAAATGACGGAGCTGAATATGTAGCGCTGTGTTCTCTGGTGTGAAGTAGGGCTCTTGGAGCTCACTGATCAATGAGGTTCGATTGAGCCCGTCGCCATCAAGGCACTTACCGAGATTTCGCAAGTGCAGGATACCTTCGATCTTGTTGATATCGCCGCGAAAGACGGGCACTAAGGTATGGGTGCTCGACTTGAGCCGCTTGAGTATCGTCCCATCATCATCATCGAGGTCGACACCGTATATCTCGTTGCGGGGCACCATAATGTCATTCACTGAGACTTGCTCGAGATCGAGTATGTTCACCAGCATATTTCGGTGTCGCCGCGGGATGAGTCCACCCGACTCATTGACGATGGTGCGAAGCTCTTCTTGAGTAAGTTCGTCCTCGTTTGCGGCATTGGTTTTGAAGCCAAGGAGCGACAGCAGACCATTTGTAATAGCGTTAATCGACCATACGAGTGGCATGGCGAGTTTCATGAGCGGCAGCAGAATAATACTTGCTGGGAAGGCCACTTTTTCAGGGTGGATAGCGGCAATCGTTTTCGGGGTGATCTCAGCAAAGATGAGAATGACGATCGTCAAAAGAATGGTGGCTATAGCAATACCCGCATCGCCATAAAGTCGAATCGCCACAACGGTGGCAATGGAAGAGCCCAATATATTGACGAGGTTATTGCCGATTAGAATGAGTCCAATCAGCCTATCGGGACGCGCAAGCAACTTTCCCGCTCGCAGCGCACCCTTGTGACCCTGCTGCTGCAGATGCTTTAGCCGGTAGCGGTTGAGTGCCATCATCCCTGTCTCTGAGCTCGAGAAAAATCCGGATAACAGAATGAGTGCTGCCAAAATGGCAAAGAGGAGTCCCAGCGGGGCGTCGTTCAAACTTTATGGGCAAGCGTCAGCATGAACGCCAATTGTTGAGAAAAATGTGTCCGGCCGCAACCCTAGATTTCACTTAGGTTAAAACAAGCTCTAGAACGAGTTTGGATCCGTAAAAGCCAAGCGTCAGCAAGGCAAACCCACTGCAGCAGAGCATCACTGCGGTGTTTACGCGCCACCCGTAACGTATATGACGGACGGAGACCACCGCGAACAGCAGCCATGCAATGATGGTGAGCACTGTTTTGTGTATGAGGTGCTGCGCAAATAAATCGTCGACATAGTAGAAGCCGGCGACGATTGATATCGCCATGACAAGCGTCCCCATTGCAATTAGCTCGTGCATGACTTGCTCGGTGCTATCAAGCGGCGGCAGCAAGCGAATAAGCCCGCGTGTCTTGTGTTGCCGCAACAACCGGCTTTGTTGAAGCACCAACAAGCCTTGCAGTGTTGCGAGTCCCAGCAACGCATAACCGATAATCGAGGTCGAGATATGCAGCAGCAAGCCGCGTGGTGTATCGGTCATGGGCCGAGCCGTTTCAGGCGTCAGTGTCGCGACCAATATGGCAATCGCTGCCAATGGGAAAATACCCATGAGTAACGTCTGCAATGGACGGAAGGCGAGAATCAGTAAGCTCAGGACACCCATCAGCCAGAACGTTAACGATGCAACACGATAAAAGCCAAAATTGGCCCCCACGGACGCAGAGCTATCGTAAATGACAAAACCATGGAGCAAGAGCGCCGCGATGGCCGGGAATAAAATAGCGTTTGGCAGTTTTTGCTCGCGTCGTTCGAGCCTCAGAAGCTGCTGAGCTGCTGTAAACAAATAGAGCGCGGCCGCGAGCGTGGCCGCTACTGCGAGAACTTGATTGGTCGCAAATCCTGCCATGCCGATTGCAGAACTCCCCTGATTATTTTTTTGCCGTAGGCGTATACTACGCGGTTCCAGCGCTTGCGGCACTGTTAATTGACACAGGAAAGAACATGTTTGAAAGCTTAAGCGAACGTTTATCCGCCAGTTTGAGGGCAATGGCGGGCAAGTCGCGCCTCACTGAAGACAACATCAAAGACACGCTGCGGGAAGTCCGTATGGCGCTGTTGGAGGCCGACGTTGCTCTGTCGGTGGTTAAGGAGTTCACGGACCGGGTCAAAGAGCGCGCTGTTGGTACTGAGGTGAGCTCGAGTCTCACGCCGGGGCAGGTCTTTTTGAAAATCGTTCAGGCTGAGCTTCAAAGCGTCATGGGTGAAGCCAATGAGCAGCTCAATTTAGCGACACAACCCCCAGCGGTTGTGATGGTGGCCGGTCTGCAAGGTGCGGGTAAAACCACCTCGGTCGCCAAGCTTGCGCGCTACCTCATGGAGCGTGAGAAAAAGAAAGTGACGGTCGTCAGTGCTGATGTTTATCGACCGGCCGCTATTAAGCAGCTCGAAACACTAGCGAGCGAGGTGGGTGCGCGCTTTGAGCCTTCGTCGGTGGAAGAGCGCCCTGTAGACATTGTTAATCGCGCGCTGAAGAACGCAAAAACCGCATTCAGTGACGTTTTGTTGGTCGATACGGCGGGACGGCTTGCGATTGATAATGAAATGATGGCAGAGATTTCTGACCTGCATAAGGCCATCAACCCGGTTGAAACGCTCTTTGTCATCGATGCCATGACAGGTCAGGATGCTGTGCACACCGCGACCGCGTTTAATCGCGCCTTGGCACTCACNGGNGTTATTTTGACGAAGGTGGATGCTGATACGCGCGGCGGTGCTGCNCTCTCGGTGCGNCATGTTACNGGTAAGCCCATCAAGTTTATGGGTGTTGGCGAGAAGACAGAGGCACTTGAGCCGTTTTTCCCCGATCGNTTGGCGTCGCGTATTCTTGGCATGGGCGATTTGCTGTCGCTTATCGAGGATGCTGAGCGGAAAGTTGATAAAAAGAAGGCGCAAAAACTCGCTAAAAAGGTCGAAAAAGGTGGACGCTTTGACCTCGAAGATTTTCGTTACCAACTTCAGCAGATGAAAAATATGGGTGGCATTGGTGCCATGCTCGATAAAATGCCGGGTATGGGTGGCATGGCTCAGGCAGCGCAGTCGCAAGTTGACACCAAGCAATTTGACCGCATGGAAGCGATTATCAACTCCATGACACCGAAAGAGCGAAAAAACCCCGATCTGATTAACCCATCGCGTAAGCGTCGCATCACGGCCGGATCAGGTACGGCAGTTCCTGATCTGAATCGTCTGTTGAAGCAACACAAGCAGATGCAAAAAATGATGAAGAAGATGAAAGGCGGCGGTATGCAGCGCATGATGCGTGGCATGGGTGGAATGATGGGCGGTGGCGGAGGTATGCCGCCTGGTGGTGGTATGCCACCCGGGTTTCCGCGCCGGTAATTATTATGTGTTGCAGGACTTTAAAGACGGGACGACTTCCTGTAGTCTTCGCGACCTCAAATTTTGCCTTGGGAAATGTCCCAAGGGTTAACGTTTAGGACAAAGCAATGGTCACAATTCGTCTTTCACGCGGCGGCTCAAAGAAGCGCCCTTTCTACCACGTGACAGTTACCGACAGTCGTAGGTCTCGTGATGGCCGGTTTATCGAGCGCGTTGGGTTCTTTAACCCCATTGCTCGCGGTCAAGAAGAGCGACTGCGCATCGATACAGGCCGTATCGACGCATGGGTAGCTAAGGGTGCACAGTTGTCACCTCGCGTCGCCAGTTTGGTAAAAGAAGCGGCAGGCCAAGCGGCCGCAGCGGCTTAAGTGATTTTTTGTGGCGCGCTCTGACGCCACATCTCCCGACATAGCCGCCGCCAAAATCGTAGGCGTATACGGCATCAAAGGCTGGGTAAAGCTCAAGGTAAACCTCGAGTCGCCAGCCTCGCTCACTTCTCTCCAACCTCAATTTTTAATCGACGCTCGGAACCAGGGGCGTAAACCCGTGCGCGTGCTCAATATTCGCGCGCAGGGAAAGGGGTATGTCGCCCTGTTGGAGGGTGTAGACGACCGAAATGCAGCCGAACTTCTGCGGGGTTACAGCATTGTGGTTCCCAAGTCGGCGCTGCCAACACTCAAAGAAGGTGAGTTTTACTGGGGTGACTTGGTGGGCTGTCGTGTCATGGCGCCCGGTGATGACGGAGCGCTTCTTTACTTGGGTGACGTCGATTATCTGCTTGAAACAGGTGCTAACGACGTGCTGGTCGTTCGCGCCTCTGAGAGCAGTATCGATGATCGCGAGCGCCTTATCCCCTACATAGAAAGCGAGGTTATCGCGCGAATCGATTTAGACGACGCGCTGATTGAAGTGAACTGGCATCCCGATGACTGAATCAATCGTTGCCTTGAAGCAATTTGGTTTTATCAGCATTTTTCCTGAAATGCTTTCTGGTCTGACTGAATGGGGTGTGACAGGCCGGGCGGCACGAGACCAGCTTTTCACTGTCGAGACGGTGGATCCCCGCCAGTTTGCAACCGACAAGCACGGTACGGTTGACGATCGACCTTATGGGGGTGGGCCGGGCATGCTTATGAAGGCGCCTATCCTGAGTCAGTCCGTCCGCAAAGCGAAACAGCTGCTGGGTGACGATGCCCTAGTGGTTGCGATGAGTCCGCAGGGGGCGCCTGTGGATGAGGCCATGATCGCTCGTCTCGTTGCCCATAAAGCGATTATTTTTGTTGCGGGCCGCTATGAAGGATTTGACGAGCGCTTTCTCGAGCAAGATGTAGATCTGGAGTTGTCGGTAGGCGATATGGTGGTCAGTGGTGGAGAAATGCCCGCTATGTTGGTGATGGATTCGTTAATTCGTCGCATTCCGGGTGTTTTAGGCGATGAAATGTCTGCAGAACAAGACTCTTTTGTTGACGGATTGCTCGACTGTCCTCACTATACGCGCCCTGAGATTTTTGAGGGTCGAGCGGTGCCGGAGGTGTTGCTCAGCGGAGACCATGCGCGCATTGCTGATTGGCGAGCGGCGCAGGCGTTGAAACGGACCCTCGATCGGCGGCCAGATTTGCTCGATTGGGCCGACCTAACAGATGAGCAGCGAGCGATGCTCGCGCGGTGGGATTTAAACGCCCATCTCTGAGTAAAAAGTGAGCGGTAACGCTCGATATGAGATTGAAACGGGGTTGCTGTGTTGAATAGCGGCCGACTGAGGAGAAAGCCATGAGTGCCAACAAAATTATTGCCGAGCTCGATGCCGAGCAAATGTCAAAAGAAATTCCCGCCTTTGCGCCGGGAGACACCGTTGTCGTTCAGGTAAAAGTAAAGGAAGGTAACCGCGAGCGTCTTCAGGCGTTCGAGGGTGTTTGCATTGGCAAGCGCAACCGTGGCTTGAACTCAGCGTTTACTGTACGAAAAATCTCTCACGGGGTTGGCGTGGAGCGTACATTCCAGACTTACAGCCCCTTGCTTGACTCGATTTCAGTCAAGCGTCGCGGTGACGTTCGTCAGGCGAAGCTCTACTATTTGCGTGAGCTTTCCGGTAAGGCAGCACGCATCAAGGAAAAGCTCTCCTAAGGCTCAGCCTTTGGGGTAAGGACGCGTTTGGATCGCATTATCAAGCCAGAGCTTGAGCGGTTTACGACAGCCCTCTGGCTCGAGCGCGGTCTGAGCGAGAACACCTGCCAAGCCTATCGGCGAGACGTCGAAGGGTTGGACCGTTGGTTATCTCAGCACAAACACAGCACAGCCCTCACTGCCGATGAGTCAGACGTGCAAGCCTACCTTGGGGTGCGGCTTGCTGGAGGCAGTTCTCATCGGTCGATCTCTCGGCTCCTATCGAGTCTGCGTAGTTTTTATCAATACCTGGTGAGAGAGGGCGAGCTAGCCGTCGACCCAACACAACACCTTGATCGGCCGAAGCCTTCCAGACCACTGCCTAAAACCCTCTCTGAGGCCCAAGTAGACGCTTTATTGAACGCACCTGATCTCGGTGTCGCCATTGAGCATCGCGATGCAGCGATGCTAGAAGTGCTTTACGCTTGTGGTCTGCGCGTATCGGAATTGGTGTCTTTGACCATTCCCCAGCTCAGTTTGAATCAAGGGGTGGTTCGCGTCTTGGGCAAGGGTGGTAAGGAACGGTTAGTGCCGATGGGCGAGGCGGCTGTTCAGAGTGTGAGCGATTATTTACGGTCTTCTCGTATCGACTTGCTCAGTGGCAAACAGAGCGATGTGCTTTTTCCATCAAATCGGGGTGTGGCAATGACTCGCCAGACCTTTTGGTATCGTATTAAACTTTACGCGCAGCGGGCAGGAATTAAAGACAGTCTCTCTCCGCACACGTTGAGGCACGCATTTGCCACGCATTTGATTAATCATGGTGCGGACTTGCGTGTCGTGCAGATGCTATTGGGCCACAGCGACCTGACGACGACGCAAATATACACACACGTGGCACGCAGCCGGATGCAAGCGCTTCACGAGAAGCACCACCCTAGAGGTTAATACATGTTGAAATCGTTTCGAATACAGCTCATCTCGGCGACCTTTGCATCGTTGGCAATGTTCAGTTGGCCTGCGCTAGCACAGGACAGTTCGTCTTTTGGAGACGCCAGGCAGCGGTTAGAGGCGGGCTTATCTGCCATGGTAGGCAGCCCCATCAGTATCGATCGCATTGAGGAGACACCGTCCAAAGACTTGATTGAGATAGCCATTCAAGATGGGCCTGTTTTGTATGCGACGCGGGACGGTCGTTTTTTATTGCTCAACGGCGATTTGCTCAGTGTGTCTGAGACCAGCGTATCGAATTGGACGGAGCAACGCCGGACCACAGAGCGCATTGAGCTCCTGGCTCAGGTCGACATTGATGACATGATCGTATTTTCGCCAGCCGAGCCTGCCAAGGGTTACATCAACGTGTTCACAGATATCACGTGCGGCTACTGTCGTAAGCTTCATTTAGAAATGGATGACTTGAATCGCCGCGGCGTTGAGGTCCGCTATCTCGCATTCCCAAGGGGCGGCATGGAGTCAGACGGTGCTCGGCAATTAGCGACAGCTTGGTGCTCGCGCAATCGGGAATCGACGCTCACATCGCTTAAATCCGGTGTTGAGTTACCGATCAACGAGTGTGAGGGGAACCCCGTCTCCGAGCACTACGCGCTAGGCAACCGGTTAGGCGTCCGAGGGACGCCCGCTATCGTAACCAGTGACGGACAGTTGATACCCGGGTACAAGCCGGCTGCTGATATTGCAGCCATGCTGGGTATCGAATAGTTAAGTAAGCCTGAGCAAAATCTCAAGGGAAGCAGATGAATCAGCAGTTTCAACGCATAGAGCGATTACCGCCTTATGTGTTCAATATTATCGGTGAACTGAAGCAGCAGGCACGTGCACGTGGCGAGGATATTATCGACTTTGGCATGGGAAACCCCGACCAACCGACGCCTCAGCACATCGTCGACAAATTAAAAGACACGGTTGAACGTGGCGATACGCACCGTTACTCGCAATCAAAAGGTATTCCGCGGTTACGAAAAGCTATGTGTGATTGGTATGCCTCGCGATACGACGTGGAGTTGGACCCAGAAACCGAAGCTATTGTGACGCTAGGGTCTAAAGAGGGTCTTGCGCACCTTGCGCTAGCCACTACGGGTGTAGGCGACACAATCCTTGTGCCAAATCCTTCTTACCCTATTCACCCCTACGGGTTTGTGATCTCAGGTGCTGACTTACGCCACGTGCCGATGACCGAAGAGGGCGACTTTTTCGAGGAGCTCGATAAGGCGATCCGGACAGCTTACCCCCGGCCCAAGATGCTCGTCCTCAACTTTCCCTCTAATCCTACTGGCGACTGTGTCGAGCTCGACTTTTTTGAGAAGGTCGTCGCCGTGGCACGTGAACATAATATTTGGGTGGTTCACGACCTCGCGTATGCAGACCTCGTTTTTGATGGTTACAAGGCGCCGAGTATTTTGCAGGTCCCCGGAGCACGCGATGTCGCGGTGGAATTTTTCACGCTGTCTAAGAGCTACAACATGCCAGGCTGGCGCGTGGGCTTTTGCTGTGGAAATAAAGAATTAGTGGCAGCGCTGACTCGCATAAAGTCTTACTTGGATTACGGCATTTTTACGCCGGTTCAGGTCGCGGCCATTTCGGCACTTGAGTCCGATCAGTCATGTGTTGAAGACATTCGACAAATGTATCAAGACCGGCGCGACGTGCTTTGTGACGGCCTTAACAAAGCAGGTTGGGCCGTGACGCCACCCAAGGCGACCATGTTTGTTTGGGCGAAGATTCCTGCGCCGTTTGATCAGATGGGCTCTTTGGAATTCAGCAAGCTTTTGCTCAAGGATGCTGGAGTGGCTGTGTCGCCCGGTATAGGCTTTGGCGAATATGGCGAGGGCTATGTCCGTTTTGGTCTCATTGAGAATGAACATAGAACGCGACAAGCACTGCGAGGAATAAAAAAGGTATTGCGTGCTGGACTACCCAGCGATTGGGGACAAGCGTGACAAAGCGAACGGTAAAAGTTGGTCTGTGTGGTCTTGGAACGGTGGGGCAGGGTGTTTTAGCACTGCTGGTCGAGGGCAATGCGGCAATTTCGGCGCGGTCTGCTGCGCACCTAGTTGTCACACACATTGGTACACGAACGCCAAGGCCTGAGGTTGATATCGGTGATGCGCAGGACTCTCGCGATGTGTTCGCCGTTGCGCGCGATCCCGAGGTTGATGTGTTGATCGAGCTAATTGGTGGAACAACGGTTGCGAAAGAGCTCGTAATCGAGGCGTTGCAACAGAAAAAACACGTCATTACCGCCAATAAAGCTTTACTTGCTGATCACGGTGGAGAACTGTTTGCATTGGCTGAGCAGCAAGGTGTGTCATTGAAATATGAGGCGGCTGTGGCGGGCGGTATTCCCATTATTGAGACGGTCAGAGCGAGTCTTGCTGCTAATGAAGTGACATCTGTGGCAGGTATTATCAATGGCACGGGTAATTTTATTTTGACTGCGATGGCCTCTGAGGGTCGCGCCTTTGATGACGTGCTCCAAGAGGCCCAACGACTGGGCTATGCCGAGGCGGATCCGACCTTCGATGTCGACGGCACCGACGCCGCTCAAAAGCTCGTTTTGCTGGCGTCCCTGGCTTTTGGCGCGGCGATTCCTGCGGATGCACCGTTTAAGCAAGGTGTTGACAGCGTAGCGCCTGAGGATCTTGAGTTCGCAAAAGAGCTCGGCTACCGCATAAAGCATTTAGGGATCGCCCAGCGCGACGAAGAGACGATACAGCTACGGGTTCATCCCACGTTGATTCCTGAGGGTAAGGCAATTGCCCAAGTGGATGGCGTCCTGAATGCCGTCATGATCAATGGGACGGGTGTGGGTGAGCTGTTGTTGGTGGGTCCGGGAGCGGGTTCCAGACCCACGGCTAGCGCCGTCTGTGGTGACCTTGTGTCTATCGCCGGTTCGCTGGCGCGTGAGGAGTGTCCAGCGACACCGAGTATGGGTGTGCCGATAGCGGACTTGGATTCTGCCTCGATTACACACATAGACGATGTCTCAACTGGCTGGTATCTGCGGCTTGATGCTGAAGATAAGCCGGGTGTGATGGCATCGATCACCAAGTGTCTGAGTGAAAAAGGCATCGGTATCGAGTCGCTCATTCAGAAACCTGAGGCGAGTGCGAGCGCTGACGTACCTGTCATTATTATCACCGATAGAGCGACGACGCGTTGTTTAAATGATGCTGTGTCGACGATTGAAGCAATGTCATCGGTGGTTGGACGTGTGACCTGCCTTCGCGTTGAAAATTTTGATTGATGAGACCTGACCCAATATGACTATTCGCTACGTGAGCACACGCGGACAGGCCCCCGAGCTGGATTTTGAAGACGTTCTGCTAGCGGGTTTAGCCTCGGATGGCGGGCTATATGTTCCCACCTATCTGCCGAAGTTTGACGCGGAAAAACTGCGCGCAATGCAGACTATGTCTTATCCAGACCTGGCTTACGAAATCGTCTCGCCCTTCATTGGCGACTGCATCAATGAAGACGACCTGCGAGCAATTCTTAAGGACACCTATTCAAGCTTCCGACATCCGGCGGTCGCACCGCTCGTTCAGTTGGAGCACAACCAGTGGGTGCTGGAGCTCTTTCAGGGACCCACGCTGGCGTTTAAGGACTTTGCACTTCAGTTGCTTGGCCGCCTATTGGATTACGTGTTGGCCCGCCGCGGGGAGAAAGTCGTCATCATGGGCGCAACGTCGGGTGATACAGGCAGCGCCGCGATCGAGGGCTGTAAGCGCTGCGACAACATCGATATTTTTATTTTGCATCCGCACGAGCGCGTGTCCGATGTTCAGCGGCGTCAAATGACGACCGTCATAGCCCCCAACATCCACAACATTGCCATTGAGGGTAATTTTGACGATTGCCAAGCGATGGTGAAGACAAGCTTCGTCGCTGAACCTTTTTTGCCCGATGGACGCCGATTGGTCGCGGTTAACTCGATCAACTGGGCGCGAATTATGGCGCAAATTGTTTATTACTTTTACTCGGGGCTCGCATTAGGTCGGATTGACCGTCCGACGAGCTTTTCCGTACCGACAGGCAATTTTGGGGACATCTTTGCGGGTTACTTAGCCAAGCAAATGGGTTTGCCGATCGAGAAGTTAGTCATTGCCACTAACCGTAACGATGTGCTGCATCGCGTGCTGACCGAGGGCGTGTACGCTAAGTTATCGCTTGAGGCGTCGCTTTCACCCAGTATGGACATCACTGTTTCATCTAATTTTGAGCGACTTCTTTTTGATCTTGCAGACCGCGATGGCGACGTTTTGCGTGGCTGGATGGAGACCTTTGCAGAGGGAGACCTTACGCTTTCTAACGAGGCCTTAGAAAAAGCGAAAGCGCTTTTTGACAGTGACCGCAGTTCCGACGAAGAGACCTGCGCCGAAATTGCCGCTGTTTGGCGCAAGCAGGGATATCTGGTCGACCCCCATACCGCAATCGGCACAAAAGCGGCCCGTGTTTGTCAGCAAGACAGCGATGCGGCCATGGTTACCCTTGCCACAGCACACCCGGCGAAGTTCCCCTCAGCGATCGACGCGGCAGGCATTGACGCCCAGGCACAACTGCCTGCGCATCTGGCAGACTTGTTTGAGCGAGAAGAGGCTTTCGATGTTTTGCCCAATGACCTAGCTGAGGTTCACCAATTTATGGTGGCTAACTGTCGCGCCTGATGACGACGGCCATTAAACATCGCGAGGGTTCGGTCTCGCCCGAGCTCGCCGCGGCCAATATTCCGGATGCGATCAAAAAGATCTACGCGCACCGCGGTGTTCAACGTCTTGATGAGATCTCGCTACCGTTGAATCAGTTGCTGTCTCCAGCGGCACTTTTAGGCGCGCAGGAGGCCGCTGAAATGCTTGCTGATGCCATTGAGTTTCAGGCGAGCGTCGTCATTGTCGGCGACTTCGATGCCGATGGCGCGACAAGTTGTGCGCTAGCGGTTTCTCTTCTCAAACAAATGGGGCTGGAAGAGGTTTATTACCTTGTACCCAATCGCTTCGAATACGGGTATGGACTCACACCTGAAATCGTAGGCATTGCGGCGCAGTATCAGCCCGATGTCTTGGTGACTGTCGACAATGGTATTGCCAGTATTGACGGTGTTTCGGCTGCGCGTCAGCTGGGTATGAGTGTCATCATAACGGACCACCATCTGCCCGGTGAGGTATTGCCTGAGGCCGATATCATCGTAAACCCCAACCAACCGGGTTGCCGCTTCCCAAGTAAGGCGTTAGCGGGCGTGGGTGTCATGTTTTACGTGCTTACTGCCTTGCGCGCTGAGCTGCGGAGTCGGGGTTGGTTTGAGTCGATGAACATCGAGATCCCCAACCTGGCTGATTCCTTGGACTTGGTCGCACTTGGAACTGTCGCAGACGTCGTTCCACTTGATAAGAACAATCGAACACTTGTCGCGGCAGGTATTGCACGGATGCGTGCAGGCAGGGCTCGACCGGGTATAGAAGCTTTGTTTGAAGTAGCGGGCAGAGACATTCGGTCTGTCACATCAACTGACCTAGGTTTTGTTGCTGGGCCTCGTATCAACGCCGCGGGGAGATTAGATGACATGTCCGTAGGCATTGAATGTTTACTCGCCGAATCGACAGTGGCTGCTCGGTCCTTCGCGGCGCAACTTAACGACTACAACAAGGAGCGGCGCAATATCGAAGGCACGATGCAAGCCGAGGCCCTGGCGCTGGTTGAGTCGGGTGAGTTTGCAGTCCGAGACCAAGACTTCGCGGTCACGCTTTATCGCGATGATTGGCATCAGGGCGTGGTTGGGATCCTCGCCTCCCGGATCAAAGAACGCTTTCATCGTCCTACAATTATTTTTGCCGAAGCGGGTGACGACGAGCTTAAGGGCTCTGGCCGCTCGATTCCCGGCGTTCACCTGCGGGATGTTTTAGATCGCGTGGCAACTCAAAACCCGGGCCTTGTGACGAAGTTTGGTGGGCATGCCATGGCGGCAGGGCTCAGTTTAGCCAAGGTTAAATTGGCAGAATTTCGAGAAGCGTTTAATCAGGCAGTGGCCGACGAGCTGCATGGCGTGACGCCCAATCAGGAATACCTGACCGATGGCTGCTTGAGCCACGCAGAGCTCTCACCGAGCCTCGCTGAGGCCCTGGCGTCGGGCGGACCATGGGGGCAGGGCTTTGAGCCGCCTTCATTTGACGGAACGTTTGCCATTGACGATATGCGTGTCGTAGGAGAGAAACATCTGAAATTTCGTCTGGCAACAGATGCAGGGGTTATCGATGCCATCGCATTCAACGCCGATGTGGATACCTGGCTTCAAGAACGCCCAGCCGCTATGACCTGCGTCTATAAGCCTTCGATAAATGACTTTCGGGGTGAACGCCGACTTCAACTCCAACTCGATGTTATCTGGCCCTTGATAACAACCTGACGAGCTGGAACAAAATAGCGCGCTCCGCTAAACTCGCCGCCCATAAATCGACTGGTATCGCTCGTGGAAATTGCCCCTCTTATCAATCAGCTGAAAGAAATTCGTGCACGAACCGATGTGCTCAGGGGGTATCTTTGACTTTGCTAACAAGAAAGAACGGTTAGCCGAGGTTGAGTTGGAGCTCGCGGAGCCGAGCGTCTGGGAAGATCCTGACCGGGCGCAGAGTCTCGGCCGCGAGCGCTCATCGCTCGAGCTAGTCGTTCACACGATTGAGGCCTTGGACGCAGGTCATCAAGACGGTGTTGATCTGCTCGAAATGGCACAGGCTGAGGATGATCAGGAAACCGCTGACGAAGTCGCAAGTGATATTGATCAGCTGACTGCGCAACTCGAGACGCTTGAGTTTCGTCGCATGTTCTCTGGTGAGATGGATCCCAATAACGCTTTTCTGGATATTCAGGCTGGGTCTGGTGGTACAGAAGCTCAGGACTGGGCTGAGATGCTGCTCCGAATGTATTTGCGCTGGGGTGAGAGTAAGGGCTTTAAAGCAACGCTTACCGAAGCCTCGGCGGGCGATGTTGCCGGAATCAAAAGTGCAACGGTGCAGTTTGAGGGCGAGTACGCATTTGGTTGGCTCAGAACCGAGACCGGTGTGCATCGACTCGTAAGGAAGTCTCCTTTTGATAGCGGCGGTCGACGCCATACCTCCTTTTCGTCTGTGTTTGTGTCACCAGAAATTGACGACAACATTGACATCGATATTAATCCCGCCGATTTGCGCATCGATACGTACCGCTCATCTGGCGCAGGTGGACAGCACGTCAACACTACGGACTCCGCGGTTCGTATCACACACGAGCCGACGGGTACCGTTACAAGCTGTCAGACTGAACGGTCACAGCATCAGAACAAAGACAATGCGATGAAGCAGTTGCGGGCGAAGCTGTATGAGTTGGAAATGCTCAAGCGCAGTGCTGAAAAGCAAGCTATGGAAGACAGTAAGGCGGATATTGGCTGGGGTAGTCAAATTCGCTCCTATGTCCTTGATGACTCGCGTATTAAGGACTTGCGAACTGGGGTGGAAAACCGGAACACACAAGCTGTTCTGGATGGCGCGCTCGACCCCTTTATCGAAGCCTCTCTGAAAAAAGGCCTTTAGGTTAGGAATTATTATGACTGATTCGGTGTCGGCAGCTGCTGAAGACGAAAACAAATTGATCGCGGAGCGCAGGGCCAAGCTTGCGAAGCTTCGTGAAGGCGGTAACGCATTTCCAAATGACTTCCGTCGAACGGCGTTAGCGGGCGATTTGCAGCAGCAATATGGCCATGAGACAAAAGAAGACTTAGCTCAAAAGGGTGAGTCGTTTGCCGTCGCTGGACGCTTGATTCGGAATCGAGGCGCCTTTCTTCTGATTCAGGACGGCTCCGACACGATCCAGCTTTACATCGATAGAAAGGGTTTAAGTTCAGAGCTGTTAGATGCCATAAAAACCTGGGATTTGGGCGATATTGTTGCGTCGTCGGGTGTCCTTTGTAAGAGCGGAAAGGGCGATCTATACATCAATATGGAAACCGCTCACCTTCTGACCAAAGCACTTCGTCCCCTGCCTGATAAATATCACGGTTTGGCGGATCAGGAGACGCGTTATCGTCAGCGTTATGTTGACCTTATCGCTAATCCCGAGGTCCGAGAGACCTTTCAAATTCGCTCTAAAGTCATCGCTTTTGTGCGCTCTTTCCTCGATGCCGAGGGTTTCATGGAGGTTGAGACGCCAATGCTTCACCCCATACCGGGCGGTGCAACTGCGCGGCCCTTTGCGACGCATCACAATGCGCTCGATATGCCCATGTTTATGCGAATCGCCCCTGAACTTTATCTCAAGCGATTAACAGTGGGTGGTTTCGAAAAGGTTTATGAAATTAACCGAAATTTCCGCAATGAGGGGTTATCGACGCGTCACAATCCCGAATTCACCATGCTCGAGTTTTACTGGGCTTACGCTGACTATCGCGACGCGATGGATCTCACTGAGCGACTTTTGAAAGAGTTGTCTCAAGAAGTCCTCGGCACAACCGTTATTCCCTGCGGTGAAGACACCGTGGATTTCAGCAAAGCATTTGCGCGCCTGTCTGTGACTGAGGCGATCCTTACTTACAACCCAGATCTGACGCTCAGCGATATTGAATCGCGTGAATCAGCGGCAGCGGTTCTGCGAAAAATCGGGATCGAGGCGAAAGACGGGTGGGGGCTTGGTCGAATCCACATGGAGATTTTCGAGGAAACGGCGGAACATAAACTCATTCAGCCGACCTTCATTACCGAGTATCCGACTGAGGTGTCTCCACTCGCACGACGCAACGACAACAATCCCGATATAACCGATCGATTCGAGTTCTTTGTCGGGGGACGTGAGTTGGCAAATGGTTTCAGCGAGCTCAATGACGCAGAAGATCAAGCCGAGCGCTTTAGAGCGCAAGTCGCCGAGAAAGACGCGGGTGATGATGAAGCCATGCATTACGATCACGATTACGTGCGTGCTCTGGAGTACGGTCTTCCACCCACCGCTGGCGAGGGCATTGGAATCGATCGACTTGTGATGCTGCTGACAAACTCACCGTCAATTCGCGATGTCATTTTATTTCCACATATGCGACCTGAGTAAATTCGTCACACTTTTTGAGAAAAAGTCTGTATTCTCCGGTCATGACAGCGCAAAGCAAATCGTCGTTTCTTCTGAGCACATCCGTCTGCCTCCTAATGTTGGCAGGGTGTCAAACTGCACCGGTTGAGACTGTCTCGACTGAGCAGAGCGATTCCGAGCGTGTTTCAGAAGTCGCCCCCGTTCCTGAACTCAACATCCCAGAGCCGGTTTCAGAAGCTTCGTGCGATTGTGAGACCGTCATGGTGGAAGTTGAGGAGACTTACTTTGATCACGGCATTCGCGCGCTGGCAGCAAGAGATTACGCTCAGGCACTCAGATATTTTGAGGCCCATGGTGATACGGGCGATGCTAATGCGGCGCGTGAAGCGCAGATTGGTCTAGCGTTTATAGCCGTTTTGCAGGCAGACACGCGTGATCCGAGTAATTCACAAGCGCTTGATGATCGTGCGGAAGTGATCTCGCTCGCGCTGTCGTTGTTAACGCGTCTTGAAGACAAGGTGTCTGCACTGGGCAAAGCGAATAGTCGTTTAGCTGATGACCTTGAAAAGCGAGAGGCGGTGTTAGAACGTCTACGTGAGCTTACGCTGGGACAATTGGAAGACTGACGTCGAACTGTGAGCCTTGCCCGGGCGTTGAGGTAAGCGCAATTTCTCCTCCCAGCATGTCGCAAAAGTTACTCACGATGGCCAGTCCAAGGCCGGTGCCGCCATAGTTCACACTGGTCTTACTGTCAGCCTGCACAAACGCTTGAAACACCTTCGCCTGCTGTTCTTCGGTCATACCAATGCCACTATCAGCAACGCTGAGGTGTAACTTGTCCTCATCGACGGTCGCGACGACACTGATAACGCCGTTCTTTGTGAACTTGCAGGCATTAGAGAATAGGTTAGTCAGAATTTGTTGCACCTTCGCGGCGTCACTTTCAACCTCGACGTCTTTGGCACCCTCGACGTGCAAATCTAAGCGATTGTTGTTTTGTGCCAGCAGTGGCGACAGCGCGTCACAGACCTGCACAACCAGCCCCGCAGCATTAAAGGGCTCGACGCTTACAGACATCTTCCCGGTTTCTATTTTTGAGAGATCAAGAATGTCATTGATCAAAGCCAACAGTTGTCTGCCAGAAAAAATGATGGTTGTTAGGTCGTGATTGAACTGATCGCGATCAATTTCAACACCGTCGCTGACCTCATCTTGAAGCATTTCCGAGTAGCCGATAATCGCGTTGAGCGGCGTTCGTAATTCGTGCGATACGTTTGCCAGAAACATGCTTTTTGCTTCATTGGCCGCCTCAGCATCCGAGCGCGCGTCGTCTAAATCAGCCATGGCGGTCTGAAGTGATGCAGACATTTCATTAAAGGTTTGAGCTAGGTTGGCGATTTCTCCCGCATCACGATTTTCATCAATTCGGTGGGTTAGGTCGCCTGCACCGAATTTTTCGACACCGACACGCAGACGAAACAACGACGCATTGGTAGTGCGTATCAAGGTAAGAATAAGTACCAGCGTAATCGTAATAGAGCTGATAAAGGCAATGATGGTTATGCGGTCGGTGAGTTGTATCGTGTTGTCGATGACTGTGGAGCGTTCCATGGCGACGTTGTTGTGTTGGTCAGACAACGCGCTCAGGCGCTCGAGTGTATTGGTGTAGGTCTCGGGCGACAGGGAGGTCGGCACGGTGACATCATTGTAGTTACCGTAAAACAACATCCACTCATTGAGCAGGTCAGCAGCAGGCTTGTAAAACGCTCGGAACGCCGTTTCTGTGTCGGTGTTGCTCAAGCCACCTAGCGCTCTTAACTGGTCCGATATGGATGTCAGTTCGTCGTTTGCTTGCTCTCGCTGTGTTTCTCCAATGGGGGCGTTTGTCTCTCGAAGCGCGGCGAGTACTTGTACCCGCTGGTTTTCAGTGCTGAGTCCCTGCTCGATATTTCTCACGAGGGTCGTTGCTTCCGTTGCATCACGGTAGGCGAGAACACTTTCACTTCGCGCGTAACTTCCCCACAAATGTGTTCCCACGTTGAATGCAAAGAGCAACAGTATTGAACCCGAGGCCAAATACAGTCGCGCACGTAGCCCTAGTCGCTCCATGATCATGCGGGTGCTGCCTCGAGGAATTGGTAAATCTTGGCGAGTAACACCGGAAAGTCGATGGGTTTAGTTTCGTATTCGCTGCAGCCAACGCTCATCGCTCGCTCACGATCGGCCGCCATGGCATGTGCCGTGAGAGCGATGATCGGAATGTGCGCGATCGTTGGATCGGCTTTTGCCTGTTCACAGGCCTCCCAGCCGTTTAGCACTGGCAGTGTCATGTCCATTAGGACAACACCGGGTGAGTCGTTGCGCATCCTCTGCAGGGCTGTTTCGCCATCTGCTGCGCTGATGACGGTGAGACCGGCCCGCGTCAATCGCCGTGTGAGCATATCGCGATTTATATCGTTGTCTTCAACGAGCAGCACAGCAGCGTTAGTCACGAAGCATTTCTCCATTGATAGGAAATACCGACAGCGTCTCTTCGATCCCTTTGGGGTTCAAGCTGCGAGACTCGCCCACATTAAAACCGGTTAAATCAAGGCAGTTGAGCGTACGTTCGGATACCAGAATCTCTTTCGGCAAAGCAGCGTCCTCTATTCGTGATGTGACGTTGACTTCGTGGCCTACGAAGCCGTACTTCGAGCGTCGCTCTGAGCCGATATTGCCTGCGACAACTTCGCCGGTATTGAGCGCGATGGCCATCTCAATTTCGGGGAGACCGTCAGCCTTGTTTTGAGTGTTAATGTCATCCATTGCTGCCTGCATTGCGATCGCACAGGTTACAGCGCGCTGGGCGTGATCTGGTGTTTTAGTCGGTGCGCCGAAGGCCGCGAGGACAGCATCACCTAAAAATTCGTCAATGGTGCCGCCGTGTTCGAGGATAATATCGGTCATCTTGCCAAGATAACGATTAAGCAGTGTGACCACCTTTTCGGGGGGCAAATGCTCAACGAGGGTTGTGAAACTTCGAATGTCACTCATCATGAGCGTCACGCTGCGCAAATCCCCGCCAAGCTTAAGCCCTTCTGGATTCTCTAAAATCTCGTCCACAATGGCGTCTGAAATATAACGACCGAAGGTCTGGCGAATGAAAAGCTCTCGCTTTTCTAGCTGCTCGCGATACTGCTCTTCCTTGTCATGCCACCGTTTTCGCTCAAGCCCCGACTTGATTCGTGCGCTGAGAAGGACTGAGTTCACCGGTTTGAGTAAATAGTCATCGGCCCCAACCTGAATACAGTCAACAATTTGATCCATATCTTGCCGACCGGAAATCATAATGACCGGTATGGCACGATGTTGCTCGCTCTGCTTAATGCGGGCGAGCACCTCTCTGCCATCAATGCTTGGCATGACAAGATCCAGGAGCACCAAATCCACTGACTCCTGCTCCAGTAAATCGAGAGCGATTGCACCGGAGTCAGCTGTGATGACCGAGCACGCCATCTTTCGCAAGAGTCTCGACATCAGGTCAAGGTTTTCCGGTAGGTCATCAACCACCAGAACCGTACATCCCTCAAAGGTATCGAGCGATCGGCTGCTTTTTGTCGAGTGCTCGGGGCTTTTCGTGGAGGCGCTGAGGGCGTCCGCAATGTGCTGAATGTGCGCTCGAATACTGGGCGGAAGATCGCGATCGAGCTCGAGCACCATCTCCGCATAACCCATTACAGCGGCCACAGCGTTGAGAAGGTCGTGACGATTCGTACTGTCATCGTTCGCGACAATGTCAAAACGGTCCAACGCTTGAAGTAACGCAGTCACATCCTCAGTCAGTTCGCTGTCTGAGGTATCAAGAAGCTTTTTAAGCTCGGGTGTCGCCGCTTTACTAAGCTCAACAACAGTATTTAATGCGGGTTCGGCCACAAATATTGAACCAATTCGTCTTTTTTATCGTTTAGAAGTATATCGCGCTCAATACTTTCGACCAGTAGGGATAGTCGAATGGCTAACCTTCAGTTAGAATTGTGAATAGTACACAAAAGGTGAGAGTTCATGCTTGATCAAGTCGAAATTTTTCATGGCTTAAGTCGCGAGGAGTTGGCGGCGCTTGATGCGTCAAGTTCGTCAGAGTCGTACTCGAAAAATACGGTTGTGATTCAGGAGAATGAGCCGGCTGATGCGCTCTACGTCATTGAGTCCGGACGAGTCAAAGTTTATTGCAGCGACAAGAACGGCAAAGAGTTCATTATGAACTCCTTGGGTGTGGGCGATTATTTTGGTGAGCTGGCGCTGCTAGATGATTCCGCGCGCTCGGCATCTGTCAGAACGGTGGAGCCATGTCAGTTCCGGATCGTTAAAAAAGAAGACTTCTCCAAAGTGCTAACCGACAATCCTGGGATCACACAGCAGTTGCTAGGCAATCTTGCCTCGCGAGTGCGCAAACTGACCACAGACGTAAAGAATCTCGCACTACAAGACGTATACGGTCGTGTCGCGAACGTCCTCATGGATCTGTCGCATGAGCGCGGGGATGGGACGCTATTTGTCCCTGAGAAGCTGACGCAACAGGATATTGCCGATCGCGTCGGTGCCTCGCGCGAAATGGTGGCTAGGATTCTCAAGGATCTCACGATAGGCGAGTATATCCGGTTCGAAGGTCGTCATATTGTGATCAACACGCGGTTACCTGCTAAGTACTAAATCATAGCGTGGGCGAGGTTAACGAAGGTTAACCTCGTCAACCGTTGCACCCACCTGCCCATCGTCAAACGTGATATCAAGGTGCTCACCGAGTGCGGTCTGCGTTGTAGAGCGTATAACACTTCCTGTTTTGTCTGTGATGATCGCGTAGCCCCGCTTGAGTGTTGACGTGGGTCCTAGTGTTTCGAGTAGCGTCGTTAGGTGACTGATACGCTGCTTATGTCCTCTCATTATGGTGTCGATTTGATGGGGTAATCCGCTGGACAAGTTAGTTACGAGCTCCCGGCGTTGGTGGAGTAGGGTGCTGGGGGAGGCGGCTTGGAGGCGTGTGTTGAGCTGCGCAAGCGGATGTTTGGTTGCGGCAAGCCTCCTTTGAATGAGTGCGGTTGCCTGATTTTGGTTGGCACTTATTTTGTTTTTCAGCAACGTAAGCTGTTGGCTCGGGTGCCGTAATCGTGCGACCAAACCTTCGGTGCGATGTCGATGATCTCTCAGTATCCGCTGAGTCATGGTCTCCAGCTGCGCCGTCGCAATATCGATTCGTTGAAGCCACTCTTGGCTGTCGCGCGTTATCAGTTCAGCTGCTTGCGAGGGTGTGGCGGCTCTCATATCCGCTACGAGATCGGAGATGCTGTAATCGATCTCATGGCCAACCGCTGAGACGACAGGTATTTCCGAGCGGGCGATGGCCCGCGCCACACACTCTTCATTGAATGCCCATAGATCCTCGAGTGACCCGCCCCCACGTCCGACGATGAGCACATCAAGCTCTCGCTCCCCATTGCGTACTTGGGCATTTGCGACATCGATAGCGGCGGCAATCTGCTCCGCGGACCCAACACCTTGAACCTGCACAGGATAAATAGCGATATGGCTGGACGGCGATCTTCGTCCAAGTACGCTAATAATGTCCTCGACGGCTGCACCAGTGGGAGACGTTACGACACCGACGCGTTCACAATGTACGGGGATGGCCTTTTTACGCTCTTCGGCGAAAAGTCCCTCTGTCTGAAGTTTTTGTTTTAGGGCCTCCAGTGCGCGCTGCAACGCACCATCACCCGACGCTTCCATGTGATCGACAATCAGTTGATAGTCGCCGCGAGCCTCGTAGATGGAAAGCAGGCCTCGAACGATAACGGAATCCCCTACCTTTGGCTCAAACCTCACGCGCATGTTTGCGCGTCTGAACATCGCACAACTAAGTTGAGCTCGGTCGTCTTTGAGGCTGAAATACCAGTGTCCTGAGCTAGGTCTTGATAAGTTGCCGATCTCCGCCTCGACGCAAACTTCGCCCAGTTGGTTCTCAAGCAACGACTTTGCTTTACGGTTTAGTTCACTAACACTGACGGGTGTGGGTTTGGGTAGTGGCATGGAATTCTTACAACCTTGTCGACATTGTTCGAAATAGGTCTTAAGCGTACAATATTGGGTTTACTTAACGCGACAACCACGAGGTATTGATGTTACGTATCGCTCAAGAAGCGCTGACATTTGATGATGTTCTCTTACTTCCGGGTTACTCGGAGGTCACGGCGAAGGACGTCTCGCTTGCGACAAAATTGACGCGTAATATCAGTCTGAACCTCCCGCTCGTTTCGGCAGCGATGGATACGGTCACGGAATCTGGGCTGGCGATTGCGTTAGCGCAGGAAGGCGGTATTGGTATCGTCCACAAGAACTTAACTGTCCAAGAGCAGGCTGAACAGGTCCGCCGCGTTAAGAAATTCGAGAGTGGGGTGGTTAAGGATCCCATCACGATTGACCACACAGCAACGATTGCCGAGCTCATCGAGCTCACGCGCGCAAATGGCATATCGGGCGTCCCTGTCATGAAGGACGGCGATCTCACCGGCATCGTCACGCGGCGTGATCTTCGCTTTGAGACGGATACCTCACAATCTATCTCGGCGATCATGACGCCACGGGCACAATTGGTGACGGTGAAAGAAGGCGCTTCGTCCGACGAGGTCCAACGATTATTGCATCAGCACCGTATTGAAAAGATTCTCGTTGTTGATGATCGCGGTGCCCTCGCAGGGCTTATTACCGTAAAAGATTTTGATAAAGCAGAGTCGTTTCCTGATGCTTGCAAAGACCAATATGGGCAGTTGCGTGTTGGCGCATCGGTAGGCACGAGCGCCGACACCGACGAGCGTGTTGATGCATTGGTGAGCGCAGGGGTCGATGTTTTAGTCGTGGATACGGCGCACGGTCACTCTCTCAACGTACTGAATCGTGTTCGCTGGATCAAAGAGAACTTTCCTTCGGTTGATGTCATTGGTGGCAATATCGCGACGGCTGACGCTGCTCGTGCGCTAGCGGATGCGGGAGCAGATGGGGTAAAAGTCGGTATTGGTCCTGGTTCCATTTGCACTACACGAATTGTCACTGGCATGGGTGTTCCTCAGATAAGCGCGGTAGCGAACGTTGCAGAGGCGCTTGCCGATACAAACATTCCACTCATTGCCGATGGTGGTATCCGTTTCTCGGGAGATATTTCAAAGGCGCTCGTCGCAGGGGCGCATTCTGTGATGCTGGGTGGCATGTTTGCGGGCACGGAGGAGGCTCCAGGCGAAGTGGAGCTTTATCAGGGTCGTACCTACAAGTCTTATCGAGGCATGGGCTCTATTGGTGCGATGGCGCAAAAGCAGGGTTCTTCTGATCGCTATTTCCAAGACTCCAGTCAAGGCTCTGAAAAGCTTGTCCCAGAGGGTATTGAGGGTCGTGTGCCCTACAAAGGGCCAGTTTCCGCCATCATCCATCAACTTATGGGTGGTGTCCGCTCTTCCATGGGTTATGCGGGGTGCGGGACGGTGCATGATATGCGCACGAAGCCACAGTTTGTTCGTGTGACCTCGGCAGGTATGTCTGAATCACACGTGCACGACGTCTCTATCACCAAAGAAGCGCCGAATTACCCCGTTCGTTGAGTTTGAGCACTACTCAAAGCAACTGAAGGAATTAGCGCGTCTTAGCTGTCAGTACTGGCCACTGCGCACGTGGCGCTGACGTTGTTGGCTATTGCTCGTCTGTAATGCTGCCACTCCGAGAGCACCGCATGAAGCTCATACTGAATGTCGCCAGCATTGGGGGCATGCAGTCCGTGTTCTGCGCACTCATCGGTCGCAAGCTCTAAGATGTGTTTTTCAAGTTTTGCAACCGCCTCGCCGTAGCTTTCACAGTGCGGCCCAGCAATGACCGGCCAGTGCAGACTTACGTCTTCACGATTCGACGCGTTTGCCAGCGCCGCTGTGCAGGTGATCAGCAGACCGAGCGCCAAAGGCAAAAAAGGTTTCATCGCATATCACCTCAGCGATCTGACTAGATGCCGGCCACGCTATGTGATGCGGATCACACTTTCAATGACAATTGCCGTGTTCTAGGGGCCATTTATTACCCTTGAGGCAACTGTGACAGTTTCAACTTGGTGGGTAATCATCAGGTAGTCTGTGAGCGAGGTTGTGTCTGTGAGATACTGCACCGGCGGATGGAAACCATTATTCCACGCTTATATTAGCCCCACAGTTCAATTAACAAGGTAGTACTCAATGAGCCAGGATATCCATCGGCATCGCATTCTTATTCTCGATTTTGGGTCGCAGTACACACAACTCATCGCCCGTCGCGTTCGCGAAATTGGCGTCTATTGCGAGATTTACGCTTGGGATGTAAGCGATGAAGCCATTAGGGGCTTCAACCCCACAGGGATCGTACTATCCGGTGGTCCCGAGTCTGTTACCGACGATAACGCCCCTCGCGCAGCTGATGCCGTGTTCGAACTCGGCCTTCCAGTGCTCGGCATTTGTTACGGCATGCAGACAATGGCCGCTCAAATGGGCGGCGCTGTTGAGGGTTCAGGTACATCCGAATTTGGCTACGCCGAAATTCAAAGTGTCACTGATGATCGACTGTTTACTGGCCTTGCCGATCGGACCGGCGAGAATGGTCGAGGGATACTCGATGTCTGGATGAGTCACGGAGACAAAGTGACTCAGCTCCCTGAGGGATTTCTTCGCACCGCTGAGACAGACAGTTGTCCCATTGCCGCCATGGCGCATGTTGAGAAGCCCTGGTTTGGCATCCAGTTTCATCCCGAGGTGACGCATACCTCACTGGGGAAAGAGATTATGTCGCGGTTTGTCATCGACATCTGTGGCTGTGAGGCGTTGTGGACGCCCGCCAATATTGTTGAAGACGCGATTCAGAAAGTACGCACACAGGTGGGTTCAGACAAAGTCCTCTTGGGCCTATCGGGGGGTGTGGATTCGTCCGTTGTCGCGGCGCTCCTTCACAAGGCCATTGGCGATCAGCTGACCTGTGTTTTCGTCGATAATGGGCTGTTGCGCCTGAACGAGGGTGATCAGGTCATGGAGATGTTCGCCTCTAATATGGGTGTGAAGGTTATTCGTGCTGATGCGCAAGAACGATTTCTCTCGCGTCTAGCGGGGGTGTCCGAGCCCGAGGCAAAGCGGAAGATTATTGGAAATACCTTCATCGATGTCTTTGACGAGGAAGCTACAAAGCTCACCGAGGTGAAGTGGCTGGCGCAAGGGACCATCTACCCCGATGTCATTGAGTCTGCGGGCTCTAAGACGGGTAAGGCGCATGTCATTAAGTCCCATCACAACGTTGGGGGTCTACCCGAGGACATGACACTCGAGTTGGTTGAGCCACTACGGGAACTCTTCAAAGATGAGGTTCGACAAATCGGCCTAGAGCTCGGATTACCCGAGTCTATGGTGTTCCGTCATCCGTTCCCTGGTCCCGGTCTTGGCGTTCGCATTTTGGGAGAGGTGAAACACGAATACGCTGAATTATTGCGAAGAGCTGACGATATTTTTATCTCGGAACTTCGTAAATCCGGTTGGTATGACAAAACGAGTCAGGCATTCGCGGTCTTCCTTCCTGTGAAGTCAGTAGGGGTGGTGGGCGACGGTCGTCGCTACGAATATGTCATTGCTATTCGCGCCGTTCAAACTATCGACTTTATGACCGCTAAATGGGCGCACTTACCCTACGAACTTCTTGAGACGGTCTCCAATCGCATCATCAATGAGATCTCAGGGATCTCACGTGTTGCCTACGATATTTCGGGGAAGCCGCCGGCGACTATCGAGTGGGAGTAAAAGCCCACCCTACAACCCCCGCTGGTGACTCAATTTGACCTATTAGATCCAACGGGTATTTCGATCGCGCCGGCAAATGCTAAAGAGCCCTCTGATCCTGGGCTACAGAGTTTGCGTCACCGCTGCGGTCTTGGGTTGACCGCTTCTCGTAGCATTACCGCTTTTAGGGGTCGACACCTGTTTAAAGGCGGCTAATTGGCCCAAACTTAGCTGACGATGTTCCGAGAGTTCAACATGGCACTCAAATCAACAATTTACAAAGCAAAGCTTAACGTTACCGATATGGATCGGCAGGTGTATCAGGAATTCCCGCTCACCATTGCCTGTCACCCTTCGGAAACCGAGGCGCGGATGATGCTGCGTATTTTGGCATTTGCGATACATGCAGATGAGCGCTTGGAATTTGGTCGTGGTATCAGCACCGATAGTGAACCTGATCTTTGGCAAAAGTCATTGTCCGATGATGTAGAACTCTGGATAGACTTGGGTACACCCGATGAAAGTCGGTTGCGAAAGGCCTGTGGGCGTGCTGAGCGAGTGAAGCTCTTTGTCTATGGAGATCGCTCAGCATCGGTATGGTGGTATAAGCAAGAAACCGCACTTAAGCGTTTTGACAATCTGAGTATTGTGCAGATTTCAGACGACTCCCTAGAGGCGCTGGCGTCGTTGGCCGGCAGTAATATGTCGCTGCAATGTGTCATTGATGACGGCCAAGTGGTGTTTAGCAGTGCTGAGCATGACACGCTTGTTGAGCTTGATTTGCAGAACCTAAAATCTTGAGGGTAGCTGCTCCTAGACCCCAGCCAGTGTGGCGTCAGTTCAAGATTATGTGCGGTGAATTATAGCCCTGCTAGTGCGTGCCAATAGGAAGAACCTCTCTAATCGTTGGCCAATCCTCTTGCGAATAGGGGTCTTTGTGCGGGGTAGGGCTCTCGCTCTTCGAATCGCTGGGTGAAATTCGAGAGTAACTTCGTTCGGCATTAGGATTTCAGAAGCTGTGACAACTTGCCAACGGTCTAACCCCCACC